>JBILPY010000429.1:0-4252 GCA_044373575.1 Prosthecobacter sp.
CCGCAGCACCTGATCCCCCGCGCCTGCCGCGAAGGCATAGTCCGCTCTCAGCCCGAAGTTTTCCCCATACAGGTTCTGGTCAATCGCCAGCTCATCCGTGCCGGAGACAAATTTGATCAAACGCTGATCACCCACTCCATCCCAGCCCACGCTCAGCAGAGACACCACATACTTCAACCCCGACTGAAGCGAGGCCGCCTTCACCGTCAGATTCGTGGAAGGCACCCCACCATAAAAGAAACTGCCGCCCAACACCGCGCTGCTGCTGCCACCCAGGCTAGTCAGGTTATTGAAATCCTGCGTGAGGACAAACTGAGCACCCGTCAGCTCCAACTGCCCCGCCACACTCACCGGCAGCGTAGCAAAACCCGGCACCGAAACGCCATTCACCGTCGCCGAAGTCGTGGAGCCAAAATGATAAGCCCACTGCGTCTCCCCATTCACGATCCCCGTCGAGGCATCCCCCGTCCACGGCTGCACCGTCCAGGTGCCTGCCATGGCCGCAGATAAATAGCCGAGCAGGCAGAGCAGAAGAAGAGCAGTCGTTTTCATCAGGCAATCGGGGGGGGGACAATCTTTCCCAAAACGAGGCGCGCAGGAAGCCCGCCATGACTGGAAGTGATCGTGGATAAGACCACACCCAGCCGCTCCGAGGCAAGCGCAAAGGCCACAGGACACCGTCAGAGTTTTTTACCACCAAGGCATCATCCTCGTGTTTGAGACGCGTCTTCCAGGCTCGGAACACGGAATACATTTTGGGAAAGTACGGATACTCCACGGAAATGTTCCCGTACTCTGCGACGGAGTAAAAGCACTCTATGAAAAAGTATTCCTGCTCAGCGGCAGAGTACGAACACTCCATGAAAATGTTCTCGTACTTTGCGGCGGAGTACAGATACTCCGCGAAAAAGTTCCTGTAATCTGCCCCAGAGTATTCATCCTCCAGAAAAAAGTTTCTGTACTCTTTGGCAGAGTATTCGTCCTCCGCGAAAAGGTGACCGTACTCTGCGACGGAGTAAAAGCACTCTATGAAAAAGTATTCCTGCTCAGCGGCAGAGTGCGAATACTCCACGAAAATGTTCTCGTACTCTGCGGCAGAGTACAGGTGCTCCATGAAAAAGGCACCATACTCCGGAAAAATGTTCGCATCCCATGGAGAAAGGGATTTGCCCTCAAGCCCTGATAACGCACACCCAGCCGCGCCTAACGGGCTGAATCTGAACCCGATCCATCCGCCCGCCGAAACAACTCGACACCCGCGCCCGTTTTCGGTTTCCTCGCTTTTCCCTCTCCATGAATCCCAGCCCACTCCTCGTCGCCCTCGCCCTCGTCGCTCCTTTTGCCAAAGCTGAAAACTGGCCGAACTGGCGCGGACCGAACCAGGACGGCTCCAGCCCGGAGAAAAACCTGCCTGCGAAGTTCAGCAAAACCGAAGGCGTGAAGTGGGCCACCGATCTGCCCGCCGTCTCCGCCTCCGTCCCGGTCGTCTGGGGAGACAAGCTCTTCATCACCGCCCCCGTGATGGACAAACAGCAGCTCGTGGGCCTCTGCTACGACGCCAAGACCGGCAAGGAACTCTGGCGCAAGGTCGTCTCCGAAGGTGGCCTCCAGTGGGATAACAAAAGCAACCTCGCCAGCCCATCCCCAGTCGTCGATGGCGAGCGCGTGATCTTCCTTTTTGCCGATGCCGTGGCCGCGAGCTTCGACCACGCCGGCAACCAGCAGTGGAAGCGCGATTTTAAAGAAAGCCACGGTGCCTTTGCCACCCAGTGGACCTACGGCAGCAGCCCCGTGCTCGATGGCAGCAAGCTCTACATCCAGGTGCTCCAGCGCAATGAAACCTTCGAGTTCCAGGGCTTCGCCAAAGGCACTCCCGGCAAGGACATGAGCAGCTACATCCTGGCCTGCGATCCCGCCACCGGCAAAGATCTCTGGAAGCACATTCGCCCCACGCACTCGCAGGTCGAGTCCCTGGAGTCCTTCTCCACCCCCGTCTTCGCTGACCACGCGGGCAAACGCACGATGCTCATCTCTGGTGGTGACACGCTCTCCCTCCACGACGCCGCCACGGGCGACGAATACGCCCGCCTCGTGACCTGGAATCCCCTCGGCGAGAGCTACAACAAGTTCTTCCGTCTAGTGCCCTCCCCTGTCGTGGGCGCTGGAGTCGCGCTGGTCTGCGCGCCAAAGAATTCCCCCGTCTTCGCCATGTCGCTCGATGTCAAAGGCAAAGACGTGGCTCCACTCTGGACCAGCGATCCGAAAGTGGTGACGAGCGATGTCTCCACGCCCGCCTTTTATGAAGGCAGCTTCTACGTCCTCGACAGCGGCCGCAAGACCGTCAGCCGCATCGAGCCCAAGACGGGCAAAGTCATCTGGACCGGCGAAACCGGCAGCAAATCCAAGTTCGAAAGCAGCCCCACCGTGGCCGATGGCAAGATCTACATGACCAACTTCTGGGGCGATGTCTATGTCGTCAAAGCCGGTGGCGACAGCTTCGAGCTGCTGAGCGTGAATGAAATGGGCAACGGCAGCAAACCCAACGGCGACGCCGCCAGTTGCCGCAGCAGCATCGCCGTCTCCGGCGGCGCCCTATTCATCCGCACCCAGGACAAGCTCTACTGCGTGGGTCAGTGAGGCCATCTGACCGCTAGAAAACTCAGCGCACACGCGTTTGATCTTTCCCTTGAACCGCCATGCGCGTAAAGGGGCTAAGACACCGACCCCCATGCTGGAGAAAAAGATCAGGCTAGAACACTCGCACCGCATCCTATTTACGCGCGAGGTGTTCGCCCCTGCGAACACGACCATCCGAGATCTACTCCTGCTGGATCACCCGACGAAAGTCCCCCGTGTGCTCATCTTTGCCGATGATCATGTGACCTCGGCGAATCCCCAGCTTTTGGATTCCATCCGCACCTACGCGCGGGCCCATGCCGAGGTGCTGGATCTGGCTGGCGAGCCGGTCATCCTGCCCGGCGGCGAGCCCTGTAAAAACGACTTCAACCTCGTGCAGCAGTGCTGGCAGGCCATCAATGACGCAGCGCTGGACCGGCACAGCTACATCTTCGTCATCGGCGGTGGCGCGGTGCTGGATCTGGTCTGCTTCGCCGCTTCCACCGCGCATCGCGGTATTCGCCATGTGCGCTTCCCGACTACGACGCTGAGCCAAGGCGACGGTGGAGTAGGCGTGAAGAACGGGGTGAACTACTTCGGCAAAAAGAACTGGGTGGGCAGCTTCGCCGTGCCCTATGCCGTGGTGAATGATTTCGCTTTCCTGGAAAGCCTGACAGATCGTGGCCGCCGCAATGGCATCATCGAGGCGATCAAAGTGTCCCTCATCCGCGACCGCACCTTCTTCGAGGAGATCGAACGTATGGCCGACCGGCTGGCCGATCTGGAACAAGGAGCGCTGGAGCGCGTGGTGCAACGCAGTGCCGAACTGCATGTGGAGCACATCGCCACTGGAGGAGACCCCTTTGAACTTGGCAGTGCGCGTCCGCTGGACTTTGGCCACTGGGCCGCGCACAAGCTGGAGCAGATCACCCACTTCGAAGTGACTCACGGCGAGGCGGTGGCCATCGGCATGGCCGTGGACCTGGTCTATTCCGTGAAGCACGGCATCCTCGATGCTGCGACAGCACAACGGGTGCTCGCTTTGATCGAGCGCATCGGTTTCGAGACCTTCCATCCGGGTCTGCTGGCGGAAGGAAAATCCGGCGAGCCCGTGGTGCTCGAAGGCCTGGAGGAGTTCCGCGAGCATCTCGGCGGTGAACTCACCGTGACGCTGGTGCCAAAAATCGGCCAGAAGATTGAAGTCCACGAAATGGACCGGCAGTGCATCCTCGATGCGATGGAAGAGCTGCACCAACGCGTGTTGTTAGCGGCCTGACTGGATATGAAAAACCCCGGCCTGCCGAAGCAGACCGGGGTGATTTAGCAATCTTGCAGTTCAGGTTAGAGCACGTCGGCACCTGGGATCTTCTCACCAGGGATGGCGATGGGATACCAGCCTTCGGCGTTTGGCTTGACCGGAGCTTCGGTCTCAGCAGTAACGATGGCGGGCATGTGCTGGACTTTGCTGCCGAGAGCTTCGTCCCACTTGATCTCTTTGCCGGAGTAGGTGGCCATGCGTCCGAGGACGGAGGTCATGGTGGACTCGGCACCGTAGTAGGCGTTGTTCAGCGGCTTGTTGTCGCGGATGGCGGCCTGGAGGGTGTCGTGCTCGACCTGATATGGATCAGGATCAGAG
>JBILPY010000179.1:0-7785 GCA_044373575.1 Prosthecobacter sp.
AACGCGGACAAGAACTACTACGTCATCGCCTACATCAACTGCAGCGGTCACGTGAAAGCCCTCTGCGACTGCATCTGCACGAGTGGCAACGCGGTGAAGATCGTCGAAGCCGCGCCAAAGGATCGCCCCATCCTCTTCGTGCCTGATCAGAACCTCGGCTCCTGGGTCATGGAGCAGACGGGCCGGAAAATGGACCTGTGGAAAGGTGCCTGCTACGTCCACGTGGAGTTCACCCGAGACAGCATCCAGGCCATCAAAGACGAGCATCCTGACGCCAAGGTCGTGGCGCACCCCGAATGTACCTATGCCGTGCGCATCCTGGCCGATGAAGTCTGCTCCACGGAAAAGATGGTCGGCTACTGCCGGGACAGTCCATCCAACACCTTCATCATCGTCACCGAGAGCGGGATGCTTCATCGCCTGGAGCGCGAGGTGCCGGGTAAAAGATTCATCCCAGGTCCCACCGGCCACTGCGCCTGCGCCGACTGCCGCTACATGAAGCTAAATACCCTGCAAAAGCTGCACGACTCCCTGCGCGATCTCTCCCCCCGTGTCGAGATGCCGGAAGACCTCCGCGCCCGCGCCGAGAAGCCGCTGCTGCGGATGCTGGAGCTGAGCAAATGAGGCTCCTCACATGCTCCGAAAGCGCGACTGAAAGCTCGCGCTGACGGGAAGCAGTTCATCGTGACCGCGGAGGCGGGCGTGGTAGTGGCCAAGCGCGTCTTTTTGCACGCGCTCGATCACGCTGGCTCTCACGATGAGGCTGCGGTGGATTTGCCAAAAGGTCTCGGCGTCGAGCTGGCGGGTGAGTTCCTTCAGCGGTGTGCGGATCACGGCTTCATCGTGGGCGGTGACGACGCGCACGTATTTGTCCTGAGCTTGGAAAAAGAGCACGTCGTCGATGGGGAACATCTTCACCGTATCGCCCAGGCTTGCGGTGACCCACTTGAGGTTGGCTTGAGATTGGCGGGCTTTCATGCCTGCATCCAGCGCGGCGAGCAGATGGCTGAGGTCATGACCGGCAGGCTGGGCGAGACGCTTTTGCACTCGGGCGATGGTTTGCTGGAGTCGCTCTGGCGTCACGGGCTTCAGCAGATAATCCGCAGCGCCTGCTTCAAAGGCGGCCACGGCATATTCATCATAGGCGGTGACAAAGACGACATGCGTTCCCGTCTCCGCTGCCGTGCGGGCGATCTCGATGCCGCTGAGTCCGGGCATGCGGATGTCGAGAAAGACGACCTGCGGTTTCCTAGCTTGCAGAGCTTCCAGCGCAGCGAGCCCGTCCTCACACTCGGCCACGAGTTGCAGCTCCGGCCAGTGCTCGCGCAGAAGGCAGGCCAGGCTTTCGCGCTGAGCGGGTTCATCTTCGGCGATCAGGGCCGTGGGCTTCATGCGGGCATGGGCAGGGTGATTTCAGCCATGGTGCCGCCTTCGGGCCGGGTGGCAACCGTGAGGCTCGCGCGGTCGCCATGTCGGAGCAGCAATTGCTCGCGGATGTTCGCGAGACCGACACCGCTTTGCAGTCCATCGCGCAGGCCAGCGCCATCATCGAGCACCGCCACGCGCAGCTCGCGGTTGTGCTGCTCAGCGCGGATGATGAGTCTGCCTGGGCCGGGCTTCGGTTCGATGCCATGTTTGATGGCATTCTCGACGAGAGAAAGCAGCATGAGCGGTGGGAACTCGATGCTGCGGACTTCCGCAGGCACCTGCATTTCATGATGCAAACGTGGCCCCATGCGTGCCTGCATGACGGCGAGGTAGCTCGCGCAGATGTCGAGCTGCTGACCGAGATTGGAGCGGCTGCCAGCGCGGATCTGCGGAAGCGTGGCACGCAGGTGATCGGCCAAGGCATCCAGCACCACCTCGGCCTGACCTGCATCCTGGCGGATCAGCGGGCGGATGGCAGCGAGCGTGTTGAAGAAGAAGTGCGGCTCAATCTGCGCCTGGAGCACGGTGAGCTGCATTTCCGACTGGAGTGCGTGACGCGCCGACCAGCGGCGACGTTCTGAAAAGTAACCCAGGCAGGCCAGTCCACCTCCACAGCCGAAGTAAACGAAGACCGCGCCGAGTTGGGCGAGTTGCAGAGTGGCTTCCTCGACTTGGCTGATCTTTCGTTCGGCTTCAGGCACGGGTTTTTCTCCCAGTTCTGTCATGATGTGGCTGGAAGCCCAGGCATCTGAAAGCACGGCGATGATGAACCCCAGCACGATCGCGCCGACGACCGCCAGCGGCTCGCGTTTCATGCCACGCCGCCGCACCCAGGCAGCCAGCAGCGGTCCGCCATTCAGCATCAGCAGGAAGCCTGCGATGAAGTAACCTGTGGTGGAGAGATTGTTCGCCAGCGGGGTTTTGAAGGCCGCCTGCACGGCGAAGGAGAGCGCCGCATACAGCACAACGGCGATGCCTGAGGCCCAGAAGCGTCCCTTCAGCCAAGGCATGCTAAAGACGGGATACTTCCGGTAGTGAAAAGGGCCCCAGGTCATGCCGACGACGAGATCTGGGGGGAGTGGCTGGCGGAGTGGGATGTTCATGGCTGGAGGATGTGGTGGTTCAGGGCGCTTTGTCTGCCGCTTTCGTGTCATCACGGTTTCATCGTGAATGTGTCGTCTGGGCACGCTGAAATCATGGCGGAAAGCCAGGCACTCCGCTGACGAATGCGATGAAGTCCGCCCTTTCTCTGATGAAGCAGCGGATTCGCGGTGTGAATGCACGATGTTCACTGCCTCGGCAGCGTCAGGCAGAAGCAGGCACCGCGGCCGGTGGGGCGCTGGTGCTCCAGTTGGCCGCCGAGTTCTTTGGCGAGGCGGCGGCTAAGGGCGAGGCCGAGGCCGACGCCGGGGGCGCTGTGCGCGGCTTCGGTGGCGGATTTGGCGAAGGGTTGGAAGAGCTTTCTTAATGCTTGCTTCGAGAGGCCGGGGCCGAAGTCGCGGAAGAGGAGACGGAGGGTTTTGCCCTCGGCTTCGAGTCGGAGATGCAGCTCGCGCGGGGCGGAGTCGGGAGCGGCGTATTTGCAGGCGTTGTCGGTGAGATTGAAGAGGATCTGCTCCACGGCGAGGGCATCGACCTGGGCCTGGGCGGCGGCAGCGGCGGGGTCGATCTCCACTTTTAAAGTGAGGCTGCACATGTCAGCGCGCTGGCGTAGGCGGGGCTCGATGCGGTGGAGGAGATCGCCGACGTTCACGGTTTCCAAACGGGCGGCGGTGCGGCCACGCTCGATGCGGGAGTAGGAGAGCACGTTTTCCACGAGATGCATGAGGCGCGTGGATTCATCGCAGAGGGTGGTGAGGTATTCCTTTCGCTGCTGCGGCTCGGGAACCATGTCGTCGGCCAGCATTTCGGAATACAGGCGGAAGGTGGTGAGCGGGGTGCGCAGCTCATGGGTGACGGCGGAGACGAAGGCGCCGCGCCGCTCACTCAAAAGCATGGCACGATGCAGCACGAAGGCGATGGCGAGCGCGGCGGCGATGAGACAGCTCCAGGCGATGATGAGCGCGGGCCGGAGGGCGGAGCCGAAGTCGAGCGCGGCGATGGGCACGCGGCCAGTGACGAGCTTCACGGGCAGGGTGACGAGCGCAGTGGCATCTGTGCTGGCGGCGGTGGGTGAGACGGGGATGAGCTGCGCCTCGGGCAGGAGATCGCGCACGGTGTCGATGAGGCTGGTGCGGAGCTGCGGCCAGTCGAGCCACACGCCTTGGAGACGTTGTACGCCTTCGAGGCGAGCTTGGCGGACGAGGAGGAGCTCGCTGCCAGCCCAAACGGGTTTGAGATCGCCAGCGAGGGCGGGCAAAGATTGGCGCTGGGCGGGAGCGGGGGCTGCTGCGAGGACGGTGGCTGGGGCTGGTGATCCGGGAGCAGAAGGAATGGCGGTGAGGGCATCGCTCATCGACTCGGCATCGGCAGGGCGGGAACCAGCCCGGCTCGTGGAGCCGCGGTAGAGGTCTTTGACCTTTTGCAGCGAGCTAACGGGCTTTTCGGCTGCGGCGATTTCGGCTTTCTCGGCAGTCTTGGGTGCTGGGGCGATCTTCTTCAGAGGCGTTTTGTAGTTCTCTGTTTTCTCGGTGATGAGGTTTCGGCTCAGCACCTGGGCTCGCTGGGTTTGCTCGATGGCATTGCTGATGTTCTGCATGTCGAGCTTGGTGGCATCGAGAGCGGCGGTCTTGGCTTTTTCTTCAGGAATGGGCGCGGGTTTTGGCTGCGGGATGGGTGTGCTGCTGAGTGCTGGCACGGTGGTCTGGACTTCGGGATGGGCTTTCAGGAGTTCATCGAGCTTTTTGAGCTTGTCCGCCGCCTGTCCGGTCTGTGGGCTGGCGGCATACCAATTCGAGGCGAGTTCCTTTTGCTGGCCCATCGGTGCCTGCGGACTGCACGCCAGGCCTGAGACGATCTCAAAGTGGAGCTGCACATGCTCTGGCAGGCTACCGAACAAAGGCGAAGGCATGAGGGCCTGACCTTTCGGGATGCTCTGCGTGCTGCTGGCGAAGAGGTCATCTGGCGCGTAGAAGGCCTGGTAATGCCAGGCGGGGCGCGAGTTCTCGCGAATCAAAAGGGCGCTCGTGAGCGAGTCCATGCGCCACAGGGCGAGGCGGACTTTTTCCTGCACCTGCGCGTCTTCAGCCGTGCTGCGGCGCTGCTCTTCGAGATCCAGCATCCGCGTGCTGATCCACACCATCGCCCCGCCGAAAACGGCGAGGCAGGTGAGGAAGAGGAGCCAGCGGGGGAGCATGATGCGGAATAGAAGATGGAGGAGGGATGATGGCTATTGCGCAAGCATGTAGCCTTTGCCGCGAACGGTCAGGAGGAAGGCGGCGTCGGCATCGCGGAGCTTGGCGCGGAGGTTGGCGATGTGCATGTCGATGGTGCGGGTCTCGGTGTGGTGGGGTTCGAGACGCCAGACGCGGCGAAGGAGTTCGTCGCGGGCGATGGCGCGACCACGATGGGCGCTCAGGTATTGGAGCAGGTCGGATTCGCGCTCGGAGATCTCGGCGCGGGAGCCATCGTCGAAGCGCAGCTCCATGCGGGCGAGATCGGCGGTGCCGCCTGGGAAGGGGAGTTGCTGGATGGGCTTGGGGCGCTCGGGCGAGCGACGCAGCACGGCATCCACACGGGCGAGCAGCTCGCGCACGCTGAAGGGCTTCACGACGTAGTCATCAGCACCGAGCTTGAGGCCCTTCACTCGGTCGGCCTCTTCACCGCGAGCCGAGAGAATGATCACCGGCGTGCCGGGGCGATGCTCCTGAACGGCCTGCAGGATCTCAAAGCCGCTGTAGTTCGGCAGCACGAGATCCAGGAGGATGAGGTCAAAGCTGGCCCGCTGAGCCTGCTCCATGCCCGCCTTTCCCTCCGCTGCCTCCAGGACGGTGTGCCCGGCGAAGCGCAAGGCATCACACACACCACGCCGGATGGCGCTGTCGTCTTCGATGACGAGAAGAGTGGGCATGGGATGGGGATGTTTACAGTTGTTGACTGTTGTTTAGGCCGCTGCGCGGCGTTGACGGTGGTTTGTCTGAGCCGCCCTTTCGGGCAACTATTGTAAACCACCGTCAACAACCGTAAACCATTGTAAACTGCTTGGACGGCTATTTGAACTCAATCGCCTTCTTCGCGGCTTGTTCGCGAACGACTTGGCTGATGGCGTCGTCGAGGGTGGCTTCGCCGCCTTTTCCTTTGGCTTTCTCGGCGACGAATTTCTTCCGCTCTTCGTTCAAGCGGGTGATCTCGGTTTGGAGTTTGGCACGTTCGGCGGCTTTTTCGTCGATGTAGGCCTGACGTGCTCCGGGGGCGAGGGGCTTGAGTTCTTCGGGGAGTTCAGTGGCGGGGATGCTTTCGAGCTTCACGCCGTCTTTCTTGGTCGCATCGACGAGGTCCCAGGTGCTGTTCTTGTAGTTGCTGGAAGTCTTCGTCAAAGCGCGCTGCACGGCGGCTCCGGCCTTCTCGTATTTGGACGCGTTGTTGTCCTGCGCGTTTTGGTTGGCGATGCCGCGTGCGCCGTCCCTGCCATAGCTGATGTAGGTGTTGTTCAGCTCGATGCTGAGGCGAGTGATCTCTTTGTCCTGCGGGGCTTCGATGTGAACGACGGCTTTGTCTTGGTCGATGGTGAGGAAGCGGCCCTCGGCCAAAGCAGCGCCGGTGCGCCAGCCGCTGTTTTCACCTTCAGCGCGGTTGCCGCAGTGGATGGTGTTCACGACGATGCCCTTTTGGATGGCGGTCTTGCAGGAGTCGTTGGGCTTGATGGGGCCTTGGTCAAAGGGCTCGTTGCCGGCGATGAAGACGGCTTTGTAGGTTTGGCCGTTTTTGTCCCAGTCGAGCTTGTCGATGGCCTCGCGGATGACGGCACCGCAGTATTCGTCGCCGCCGTTGGTGGTGAGTTTGAAGAGCTCCTCGCTGACTTTATCGAGGTCGCGGGTGAAGGGCAGGACCTGGCGGATGTAGTTCGTGCCGACGCTGAGGTTGGTGTTGCCATATTCATAGAGGGCGACCTGCACGACGGGCTTTTTATCGCCCTGCTTGGCGTCGTTGAATTCGTTCACGATCTTCCAGAGCTGGCTCTTCGCCTGCTCGATGAGGCCGTCCATGCTGTTGCTGGTGTCCAGCAGGATGGCGAGTTGCACGAGGGATTCGTCAGCGCTGAGTTTAGTGTCTTTGACCGGCTCTGCTGCGCGAAGCAGCGAGGTGCAGGCGATGAGACTGAGGGCGAGTTTGTGGATGGGGTATGCTTTCATAGCACCCCGAGCCTGCGTTACTCCACCAGCTGCGTCTGTAAACGCGGTGTAAAAGGACACTTCTTGACACTCCCGCCGGGCCGCGTTTCGGAAAGGCATGTCCCTCGTGTCTGCCCTCTACCCCGCGCTGAAACCCTGGCTCTTCAAAATGGATGCCGAACGCGCCCATGAATGGACGACGCGCATGATGCGCTTTTCCCATGCCTTGGGGCTGCTGAAGCCGGACGAACTCCCGCGTTGCGCGCCGATTGACTGCCTTGGGCTACGTTTTCCGAATGTGCTGGGGCTGGCGGCGGGCATGGACAAGTCGGCATCGGCTGTAGAAGCGTGGGCGGCGCTGGGGTTTGGTTTTGTGGAAGTGGGCACGCTGACGCCACGCCCTCAGCCGGGGAATCCGAAGCCGCGTCTCTTTCGTCTGCCGGAGCACGAGGCGCTGATCAATCGCATGGGCTTTAACAATCCCGGCATCCACGCGGCGGTGAAGCGGCTGGAGAAGCGCCGCACCAAAGCTGTTGTGGGCGTGAACATCGGGAAGAATTTCGACACGCCGAATGAAAAGGCTGTGGATGACTATCTCTACTGTCTGAAGGCGGCGTATCCGGTGGCGGATTACATCGCGGTGAACATTTCCTCGCCGAACACGAAGGGGCTGCGCGACTTGCAGGCGGAGGATTCGATTCGTCAGCTGCTGTCGGCGCTGAAGAACGAGCAGGCGTCTTTACAGAAGGAGCATGGCAAAAAAGTGCCGATGCTGGTGAAGATCGCCCCAGATCTGGATGGGGCACAGATCGAGGCGCTGGCACGTGTCTTCAATGAGCTGGCTGTGGATGGAGTCATTGCCACGAACACCACGATCAGTCGCGAAGCGGTGGCGGGGCATCCTTTGGAAAAGGAGGCTGGCGGACTCAGTGGTGCTCCGGTGACGGAGCGCTCGACGCTGGTGATTCAGGCTTTCCGCATGCTCCTGCGGCCAGAGACACCGATCATCGGTGTGGGGGGCATCCTCAGTGGCGCGGATGCAGAGGCGAAGCTCAAGGCTGGAGCTTCCCTCGTGCAGGTGTATTCC
>JBILPY010000008.1:0-25160 GCA_044373575.1 Prosthecobacter sp.
TCGTGTCTCCGTACTGGCACGTGCGGCATCGAGCGTGATGAGGGAGGAGTCGATCCCGCCGCTGAGCTGCGTGCCGAGCGGGACATCGCTCACGAGCTGGCTGTGGACGGCGCGGCGGATGGCCTCGCGGACCGAGGCAGCATTGCTTTCGCCATCGGTGGCATCGGGCAGGTGCCAGTAGCGGCGCACCGCCAACTCGCCGCTGGTGGCCTGCCAGCACATCTCATGCCCGGGCGCGAGTTGCTGCACGCCACGGAGCAGCGTGCGGTCCCAGGCCGTGTAGCGGAACATGAGCTGCTCGGCCAGATGCGCTGTCTCCAGTTCAGCTCGGAAGTCGGGATGCTGGAAGAATGCTTTGATCTCCGAGGCAATGAGCAGCGTGCCGTCTGCAAGTCGGGCATGGTACATCGGCTTGATGCCGAAATGATCTCGGGCCACCCGCAGCATGCCAGATTTCACATCGGCGATGGCGATGGCGAACATGCCCTCGATGCGTGCGAGCATCGTGTCCCAACCGTGGATCTCGTATAAGCGAAGAATCACTTCCGTGTCCGAGTGACCGCGAAACTCGGCCCCCACAGCGCGCAATTCATCGCGCAGCTCACTCGCGTTGTATATCTCGCCATTGAAGACGAGCACGGCACTTCCATCACGGCTGACCATGGGTTGATGTCCAGCTTCAGAGAGATCCTGGATGCTCAGCCGTGCAAAGCCAAAGCCGCCGTCCGTGCCCTGGGGCAAAGTTTGACTCGAAGTATGCACGGACGTGACACCTTGCGAGAAGGACACGGCATGAAAGCCCTCATCATCCGGACCACGATGGCGGATGGAGCGGATCATCGCCTCCAAAGTGCCATCCGAGGGCAATGGTCGGCCCGAAGGGAGGAAACAGCCGATGAAACCACACATAAATCAGATCAAGCCTTTGCCGAAAACGACACGTATGAGCCAGCCAGCAGCCGCGCTCGCCACGACATGAAGAAGCGCTCCAGAGGCGGCCCGATGAAGGCGAGGAACAGCAAGACGAGCACCGTCTCCAAAGAGGTGAGCAAGATTCGATGATCGAGAGCGAAGCGCGGCAGAGCAGCATCCACGGCATGGTTCACCAGCATGAGCAGCGGCATGTGGAGGATGTAGCAGGGATAGCTGATCTGACCAAGCCATCTGCACACCGGCTGCGCCCAGGTTCGGGAGGACAAGCGCACATGCCGAGCCCCAGCCAGCGCGAATAACAGCCCCGGCACCGCTCCCCAGGAAGTAAAGTGCCGAGCCCATCCTGGGTAATGTTTGAATCGCAGCACCCACTCCAGCATCAACACGGCTGCACAAAGCATCACCGAAGCTTGCCACTTACGCTTGGTGACCATTGGCGAAACAGCCTCCCAGTTTCCACCCAACCACGCGCCACTGAGCCAGGCCGGGAAAAGTACGCAGATCATCCAAAGTCCGTTCAGAGCAGTACTGGTCTCCAGCATGTGGAGACCATGCCAGATGATAAAGATGGAGCCGACACCCGCCATGGTGACGAATAAGGTTCCCATGGCAGCTCGGGTGACTTGCCCCCGCATCAGGATCAATGCCAGCGGCCAGGCCGCGTAATACACGATCTCACAAGTGATGCTCCAAGATGGACCAAAATTGGGGAAGGGCGCCGTCAAAAGCTGAAGGTTCATCAAGCTGGCGGCCAATTGTATCCAAGGCATCTCCTTCGACGGCTCATCAGAAGCGAACTCGAGCCCCAGTGTCCAGGCCAGCACCGCCAGCATCAAGCCAATCAGGAAGAGCGGATAAATGCGCGTCACCCGCGCCAGCGCATAGCGGCCCCACGAGAACCGCCCCTCCGCGATGCCACGGGCGATCGAACGATGAATGCAAAGACCTGAGATAACAAAGAAGCACCACACCCAGAAGTCTCCATTGCCCAAGCTCGCACGGGCAAAGCGCCACATGCCAGGAGTCTGGTCAGGGTCCCAGCCATAGATTTCAGACATGCCAAGCTCGAAAGCATGACAGAGGACCACCATGAGCGCAGCGATGCCACGTATGGCGTCGATGAGCAGCTCCCCGTCCCTGTCGAGTCGTTGATTCATAGGCTTTCGGTATGAATGGAAAACTCTTCCTGAAATTGAGGAACCAGCGCACGGATCAGCTCGGAAACCAGCTTCGTCGTGGCTTCGGAATCGCGGGCGCGCTGGCCAGACTCACGCGTCTCCAGATTGTCCGTCACCCAGGCCGTGATACTCGCGTAGGCCCAGCGATGGTTCACGTTGCGGGCGATGTTGTCCCAGGTGCTCAGCCAGACACGTACCGCATTGCTGGGAGTCGTGACATCCGTGCCGATGAACCAATAGACATAGTGCGCCCGCAGCATCTTCGGAGTGCCATCCGCCCGGCGCATCTCACGCTCCACCAGAAGATCCTTCACGTTTAAAAACTGCCCGGGCGAGATCTCCACGGGCACGATGCGTGAATCCAGCAACGTCCAGCCCTGGCCGTCGAGACACACTTCTGGACGGTGGATGCTGCGCCTCTCTGCTCCTGCAAGCACGAGAGTCACCTGTGCCAGATCACGATCCTCAGGCAGACCGGGAGAGCGATACTGCATCTTCACCATCTGCGTGTCTGCTGGCAGCAGTTCTTTCTCCGCCGCATCTCTTTCCAAAGGCTGCCCCAGGAAACGTCCGACGGCCGTGGGCAACTCCATCACCACGCCCGAGGCATCTCCAGCACGGACTTCCGGGGAAAGTCGGCATGCGGCGATGGTAGCAAGGACGCAGAGTGTGATCGCGACAAGGCGCGGAGACGTGGAGACGCGGAGACACGGAGACTCTGAGTCTGGCTCTCCGCGTCTCCCCATCTCCCCATCTCTGCGTCTTCCGATCACCCTCCCCACACCCTCCAGCCCAGCCAGCGCCACGAGGTACACCACAATGCCTGAGACAAAGTGAAAGGTGCTCACCTCCCGCTCCTGATCTCCCACCGCAAACTCCTGCCCGAAGGCCATCGAACCCGCGATGAGAATCAGCAGACGCGCCATATTTGCGATGACTGCCAGCGGGAACCCGCACAGGAAAAGAAACAAGCGCCTCGGCAGCGTCCTTTGTCGGAAGTAACCGAACAGCGCCGACACCATCAGCAGGGCAAAAAGCGACCTCATCCCGCTGCATGGCCCGTCCACCTTCAGGCTGAAAAGCGCTCCCGCTGCACGGTTACCGTCGGGTGCAGAGATGAGTGCCGTGCCTTCACGAATGGTGTCGAGGCCGATCGTGTTCAGCACAAAGGAAGTCGTCTCCACCATCAGCACGCGCAGGCGGAAGGAGACTGAATCCTCGAGAAACACCAGCGGCCACATGAAGCAGAGCATCAACCACGCGAAGCACAGTGCCCGGGCATGAGCCCAGCCTAGACAGGCGACCACCACTCCCGCGAGGTAAAGCTGAACCGCAAAGGCCCCGAGGTAATAATTGTTCGCCTTGTAGCCACCGAAGTAGGCCAGCATCGCCACGAGCACGGCTATCCATCCGAACACACTGCCTTTCACCGGCAGGGACGCGAGTTCCTCCCGTTGCTTCCACACCAGCCAGCCCACGATGAATGGCGCCAGGAACCCATGCTGCCACGTCGGATCTTTCCACCGCAAGATCAGCTCCTCCAGCAATGTCAGCCGGTAGGCTCCGTAGCCTGCCGCATACGGCTGCAAGGCCACCAGGAGCACAAGGCTCGCAGCGAGCAGAGCCCACGGCCAGAAGCGGAATAGTGAGACCTCCTTCACAGGGAAAAATGCTGCCCCATCCATGTCCAGACCGCACGAGCACGGACATGAGCGGAGGTTACTTCGGCGATGGCGCGTGAGTGCAGGGACATCGTCATGAGTGCGGTGGGATTCATCGCGGCGCGGAGACAAGCGGTGAAGGTGGCGGTGTCTTCGGGCAGGAAGGTGAAGCCATTTTTTTCCTCCTGCACAAGCGCCTCCGCAGCACCAGCGTGGCGGCTCACCAGCAATGGCAGTCCGAGGCAGGCGGCTTCATGCACCACGGCTGCGTAGGTGTCCTGACGCGTGGCGAGCACGAAGGCATCGGCCTGACCAAAAGCCTGCCACAACGCATCGCCATCGAGATGGCCGGCGATCTCCACCTGCGACTCCAAACCCAGCCGCGTGATGTGGCCGACGCCCCAACCATCCGTATCAGGGCCGAGCAATCGTAGCCGCCAGTTCCTGTGCCCCTCAGCATTGAGCTGGGCGAGCGCGGCGAGCAGGAGATCGGCTCCTTTGCGCGGGAGGATGCGACCGACTTGTACGAATTGAATGGGAGCGCCCGGCTCGATGGATCGCAGAGAAGGCAGCAGCCTGCGGCTGTCTGCTGCATGGTAGGCGGCCACGACTGGACGTTCCTCGCCACAACTGGGCCGAAGTGCCGCAGGTGAGCAGGCGATGATACCATCTGCGAGATGACTCCAGAGCCGATGCCAAAGCCGTACCTGCCAGGGAAAGAAGTGCTCATTGGCGAGACCGACCTCACTGGAAACCACGACGGGCCGCCCGCGCCACTTTGCCCAAAGCAACGCCCCGAGTGTGTAAGGGCTGTATTCGTGAATCCAGACGAGTGCAGGATCGAAGAGATCAAGTTCATGCCGTAAACGCCACGAGGGAAGCTGCGTGCCACTGGCTTCGGATCTCCAACGCGTGCCATAGCCTTTAGCGGCTGCCGAGATGGTTTCCGTTTCCAGCCAGACGACGGAGAGATGCTTCCCCTGCGGCACAGTGGCGGAGTCGGCGAAGGCGCTGGCACTGCCACGCGGATAAATCAGACGCACCTCTCCACCCGCCGCACCGACTTCTTCCGCAAAAGCCTCCAGCAAGGCCCTGTGATAAGGTGCCCGCGCGCGAGTGACGATGGCGATGCGGCGGTTCATGCCACAGGTTTGCGCACGACGGCAAAAAGACGGGCGCTAAAGAAACCAGGAAACACCCGCGAAAGCCAGCCAAAGGGTTTCGAGATCCCATTCAAAAACGGATGCCAGGCCTTCTGCCGATAGACATAGGGCAGGGCGCTCAGTGTGAAGGGCTGGGCATGAAGCTTCACGAAATCGAAGCCGGAAGCCTCGGCGAGCTGGCGCAGCGTCTTCGGGCAGAAGAAGCGAATGTGTGGATCACGCCAGGGAGCCCGGCGGGCGGTGTGCGGGCTGCCACCGGGACTTAAAAACCCCGTGAAGAGAAACTCCAGACGCTGCGCATAGTTCGCTGCATTGGGCACGCTGAGGATGGCATGTGCTCCGGGCTTCAACGCACGGCGAATCGTCGCCAGCGCCGTATCAGGCTCCAGGAGATGCTCCAGCACTTCGAAGCAGATGGCCACGTCGGCGCTGTCGTCAGGGAATGGGATGCTGCTATCCGATGCGATGGCCTTCACATTCAGTCCGAGCTGCGCGGCATGTTCGAGAGCGGTCTTGGAGATGTCGAAGCCGTGATAGGTCACCCCACGCTCCGCCATGCTCAGCCCATAGCGCTCGCCGTTGCCGCAGCCGTAGTCGATGAGATTCATGCCGGGCCTCAGCAGTTCCGTGAAGAGCTTCTCTTCATCAGGATTCGTGCCGCCGAGGTCGGGCGTCCAACAGCCGGAGTCACCGGACTTCACCCAGTAGGATTCGTAAAAGGAGGGTTGAGACATGCAGTGATAATGAAAAGGTGAAGGTCATGCCTGAAGGCGGGCAACAGCGACGATCTGGCGGCGCTTTGCCGCAGTGCTCCAGAGCCAGCAGCAGGCTTGGAAAAGTGGCGTGGGAAGTCGTGACAAAAGACGCCAGCCACGCGGGAAAGCATGGGTGAGCACGCGGGCTTCGAGGCATTTAAATCCTGCCTCGGCGAGCGTGTTGGCCAGCAGGCGCGGCGTCCAGGTGTGGAGATGGTGATCGATGTCCTCCGCGGTGAAATCCGGCTGCCGACGCCAGTCGTCGATGGGCAGGACGAGGACCAGAAGTCCGTCTTTTTCCAAACGAGTTCCGAGAGCTTTCAGGGTCTCGACCGGGCAGGGCACATGCTCCAGGCAGTGATGCGAGATGATGCGATCAAAGGTCTGTGCCGGGAGACTCTCCAAAGAAGCATAGACCTCCGTTCCCTGCGCTTCGCAGACGGCACGTGCTGCCGGATTGATCTCCACGCCAACGGCTCGTTTCGGCGCGAGTGCCCGCAAGATCCAGCCGCCACCGCAGCCAAAGTCGAGCACGCTGTGTGCAGAAGTGACGTGCGGACGAAACTTGAAGGTTTCCAGCCCGGCGGCGTAGCGGGCCTCCTTGTTTTGATAGGCAAAGTATTCCTGACCTTGCTCGCCAAGATAGAAGGTGGAGGCGGATTCAGACATGTTGCAGTTTGGATGGATGGGAGGATTCGAGAATTAGCTTCGTCAACTGGGCGGCATAAGCAGCCGCGTCGAGCCCGTGTCGGCTGCCTGTATGAGCAGGCTGCCATTGACCGGTGACAAAGGTTTCGAGGACATCGGCCATCCCTGCCGGCTCATGCGGAAGCAGCAGGCCGTTCATCCCGTCTTCGATCACCATTTCGGAACCATGATGCGGTGTCAGGAAGACGGGCAGACCACACTCGGCAGCCTCGATTTCGACGAGGGCCAACGCCTCCGACCAGGATGGATAAAGAAAGCCATCAGCAGCGGCGAAGTGGCGCTCAGTGTCTGTCACCATGCCGGTGAACTGCATCCAGCCCCACCAGTCAGGATGTGATTCATTCAGACGCTGTTGGAGGCCCTTCAGGGTGGATGGCTTGCCACCGACGACGAGGAAGCGCACCTGCGAATGCCGCTGGCGCAGCTTTGCCAGTGCTTCGACGGCGAGGAAGAAACCCTTCCGCCGGTGATGACCCATGCTGACAAAGATGAACACACAATCCTGCGGGCCATATCCCAACTTCGCGCGCATGGCATCTCGATGCTCGGCACGCACGCCAGGATGAAATCGCGCGCGATCAAAGGAGTTCGGCAGGACGACGATCTGCTGCCGGGATGATTGCTTTTGGTAATCCTCAGCCACCGCCCGTGAAGGCACGATGAGCAGCCGCGCGGAGGTCACCAAAAGGTAGAAATCGGACCAGCACCGATAGAGCCGATAGGCCAGAAGCTCGGCTCGATCCCGAAGCGAATGGCAGCCCATGCGCTCCATGCAGCCGATCCAGTTCCAGGGTGAAAAATGCGCGTGGGCGACATCACAAAACGGGAGGTAGGGGACAATCGAGTACACCACGTCGGGCCTGCTTTGCCCGCGAACCTGGAAACGCCAGAGATGGAGCAGCGTGACCTGGATGGAGAAGAGGATGGACTGCATCAGCTTCAGTTTTCGAGCACCAAGATTCGGCAGGCGTGTGACATGCTGCACAGTCACATCGGGTTCGATCTCCCAGCACCAGACCTCGATCTCGAACCCAGCGGCGCGCAGCTCGGGCAGCGAACGCAGCACGCCTTTCATGGATGGGCTGGACCGGAGGAAGTCCGGGTCAACGATGAGCAGTCGCTTCATCCAACTTTTTGAAACAGGGCCAGGATGCCGAAGGGAGTATCCGCGCGGCGCTCGACATGGGTCTGATGCTTTTCGGCATCGACAAGGGCGACGGGCACGAAGAGGCCGCGCAGGGGCAGCTTTTCCACTGCCAGCATACGCTCCACCGTGCCACGCGTGAGGCAGTAGTCCGTGTGTTTCAGCACGCAGCCGAGCGGCTCAAACAAGGCGCGGAGATCGGCTTCGGTGTAGCCTTCGCGCACATGGCCTTCGTTTGGAAAAGGCTCGGGTGGATGCGGTACAGTGATGAGCGCGTAACCGCCGGGCTTCAACACGCGGATGAGCTCGCGGGCGGCGGCTTCGTGGTCTTCGATGTGCTCGATGACCTGCGTGCTTTGCACGAGATCGAAGCTGGCATCGGCATACGGAATCTCCAGCAGCGAGCCTTGCCGAATCTCGGCCCGAGGATCAGAGCCAAGCTTGGCACGCAGGCAGGCAAAGTTCCCCGAATCATACTCCAGAGCGGTCACGCGCCGCACCCAGCCCCCAGCCAATGCTTTGCGTGCAAACTCGCCGGAGCCTGCACCGCCGTCGAAGAGATGTTCCACCGGCCCAACGATGCGCAGCGCCTCACGCAGGCGCCGCCACTCGACTCGGTAGCGGATCGTGTTTGGAGTGTAGATGAACTGGCTGAGCCAGGTGCGCAGGCTGGAGATCATGCGTTGGGGAAGTGAGGGCGGGACAGGACACGACGAGCTGGCTGAAGCGGGCGGTAACCATCAGCGGGTGTGCCGTGATAGGACATGGGATACATCGGCTGGTCCGGCTGGGTCTGAACACGAGGCTTGGCTTGCTCTTCAGTTCGCACGGGCTGATGTCGCACAGCAATCACTGCGGCGGCGGCGGCCATCCAGAAGAGGATGTTCACGGGGAAAATGTTCAACACATTCCCCGACGTGATGGAGATGGCCACCATGCCGCAGACGAGCGCCAGCATCATGGCTCCGATGCGGCGCTGCCGCCGGTCCTGGATGGCGAGAAGCTGTCGATGCCCGAATGTCAGGCAGGTGATCCCGAGCAACACCGCACCGGCGAGAGCGACCGCGCCATAGCGGACGAGGATGTTGCTGAGCAGGTCGTGATTGTAGAGCGGGTCTGTCGGCTCGGTGCCGCGATCCGGACCGTAGCCGAACCAAGTGTAGGCTTCGGGATTACTCAGCACCATGGCGAAGCCCTGGAGTCGGTCGCTGAAGGTGTTCACGTTCAGCGCCTCTTCGTTCACCCGGCTGCCCGCCATGGCGATCAGCGACTCCGTGGTGTCGGCAAGTCGATCCTGCAGATAGGTGGCCGAGCCGATGAGCCCAGCGAAGCTGAGGACTGCGAACCCATAGAACAGACGTGTGCCGAGACGTGAACGGAAGCACAGACTACCGACAACACAGACGACGATGATGATGATGGCGGAGCGGCTGGTCGAGGCCAGCAATGCCCCGGCAAAGAGCGGGGTGAACATGAGCACCTCAAGTAGAGTGAGATGGCGGCGGCCATCCGCGCGGTGGGAGCGCCAAAGCATGAAGGGCAGTACCATCAGAGCTGCCGCCACTGCGCCAAGGCTTGTCGGAGAGTTCAAGGTGGAGAAGGCGCGCACACGGTCTGTGAGAAGCTGCTTCACCTCGATGGTGTAGCCGCTTTGGAGATAAAGGATCTCGAAGTCGCGGAACCCCCACAGTCCCTGGGCGATGGCATACATGGCAACCGGGAGATAGATCCACAGCATGACGCGGAAGAGTTTCAGCGCATCGTCGGGACGTGTGTAAAGAAGGGGCATGGCAAAGAGCATCATCGAGTAGGCTCCATTCGCCATGTCCTGAAGCGCCCGCCCGTAGCCGCCTTCGGCACCGACGAGCGAGAGGACACCGTTCGCCAACGAGATGAAGCAGGCCAGAACCCACATCACGACATGCCAGCGCTCCACCTTCACTGTCCCCGTGAATCCGCGCATCATGAGTGATAGGACGGAGACCATGAACACCAGCGGTGGAAAGCCGAGGATGTAATAGAGATCGAGCATCTGCACGCGGTCTGACACGATCATGAGTCGTTTCACAAGATCCACGTAGCCGCTGGAAATGATGCACAGGAGAAAGCCCGCACGCGGTGCCATGAAGGCCAGCAGTGATCCGCCGATGATGAGGTAGAGGAAGAGATTCGCGAGCACATTTCCCTCACCCAAAAGGATGGAAAAGCATGCTGCGCAGGCGAGCAGACAGGTGGCGATGAGCGCGGGCAGGGGATTGCCGTTCATGAGGTCAGACGGGATGCGTTTTGAAAATGGCGGAGCAGACTTCGCGCGGCAGCACAGGCAGGTGCTTCATGCCGAGGATCTGCAACCGGCCGCTCGCGTGCAGCGGCGGCAGCAGGAAGGAAGTGGCCACCCAGGCGAGTGAGTAGGACACCAAAGTGGCCCAGGCCGCGCCAGCTCCACCGTGGGCGGGAATCCACAGCGAGTTCAGGACGATGTTGGTCAGCAGCGCGAGCAGCACAGATGGCAGGTTTGCCCAAAGGCGACCCTCGATGGTGAGGTGCTGGGTGCGTGCGACTCCGAGCGCATAAGGAATGAAGGCCCAGGCATGAACGAAAAGGATGTCCGCGCTTCCGGCGAACTTTTGTCCCCAGAGTAGATGCGTCACTGGCACTGCACAGGCAACCAGACAAACCGCGCCGCCGATGCCCATGAGCCAGCTGCCGGCGAAGTATCTTACGAGACCGGTTTCATAACTGCTGCTGCCGGACTGGCGCGCTTTCACGAGCCGTGGCATGAGCACTGATGCGAGCAGCATGGGCGTGAAATAGAGCGTCTCGGAAAGTCGAACGGCTGCGGCATACACGCCTGCATCGGCATCACCGCGCATGGCTTTGAGCATCAGGGTATCGAGACGAAACAGCAGCACGAGTGCGAGCTGTGAGGCCAGTTCCGGCCATGACTCCCGTAGCAGAGTCAGTGCGCGATTTTTCTCCCACTTCCAAAATCCAAACGACCCTGCTGATCGACGAAAGGCCAGCCACTGCCGAAAGGAGGTGATCCAGCATTCCGCGAGGAAGGCGCAGGGGAAAAAGATGAGCGGCATCTGCATGAGCACACCGCCCAAGGTGATGAGCGCACCGATCAGGAAGCCCCACCACTGCGCCCATTGATTTTTCAAAACCTGATGATCGGCTTCGAGCGCGCCTCCGAGTTCGGCGAAGGCGTGGGTCGGAAGCAAAAGAGCGTAGATCCAGAGCAGGGTGCGGTCCTGCTCAGCCAAGCCAAAACCACCGAGCAGCACGGCACCAAAGAGCATAAGTCCGGCCATCAAACGCAGCCGGAAGATGCTGCCGCGAATGGCCGCGCGTTCTTCAGGCTGCGCCACCTGCTCACGCACAGAGATGCGAGCGAGACCGAGTTCGGCGATACATAGCAGCACAGTCACAACGGCCAGCGCAGACAACAGACTGCCGGTGCCCTGCTCTCCGAGATAACGCCCGAGGCTGCCGATGATCAGCACATTCAGCAGCAGCCGCATCACCCGCAGAAAGACGGAGGCGGAGAAGATTTTCAGGACTCCCATGATCAGGAGTGGAGATGCGCCGCGCGATCAAGCTTCGGCGCTCAGAGAGGCCTCCACGGCCTCGCATAAAACATGGCCCACGAGCAGATGACACTCCTGGGCGTGAGCCGTGATGTCAGTCGGTGCTTTGAAGGCTATCTTTGCCAACGCAGCGCAGTCTTTTCCTCCAGCGGCGGTGAAGGAGATGGTCACGCAGCCGCAATCGTTCGCGGCTTTCAGCCCGGCGATGACATTCGGGCTCGTTCCAGAAGTGGATATGCCGACGACGACATCTCCAGGCTGCGCCAATGCCTCGATCTGCCGGGCAAAGACGGTTTCAAAACCGTAGTCGTTGCTGTGCGCGGTGAGCATGGAGGTGTCCGTGGTCAATGCGATACCGGGAAGCGCGCGGCGGTTGATGCGATAACGCACGACGAGTTCCGCCGCGAGATGCTGGGCATCCGCAGCGCTGCCGCCGTTGCCGAAGAACAGCACTTTTTTTCCGGCTCCGAGCGCGGTGATCCACGCATCTGCCATCTGCTGCACGACATCGGCCTGGTCCCGCAGAGCCTGCACAGCGGTGAGGTGTCCGTCGAGGTGGCGCGAGAGCATGGATGTCGTGTCGAGAGTCTTCATGGTGGAAGGCGGAGTGTGGAGTGCTCAGACACTCGCGCAAGCGCGCCGCTGCTCGTGAATGATGTCGCGGATTTTTAGAAAGCCCTGCCACCAATGCTCGGCGCCTGCGTTTGCCAAAAGCCACTCACGCCCGGCCCTGCCCATGCGCGCGGCGAGTTCGGGCTGCTGCTGCAAAGTCTGGACCTGGGAGGCGAGCTGCGCGGCATCACCTGCTTCATGCAAAAGCCCGCGCTCATCATGCGCCACACTTTCGGGCAATCCGCCGGAACGCGAGGCGAGCACAGCGCGGCCATGATCGAAGGCTTCATAAACCACCGTCGGATAAGGGTCCCACCAAAGGGAGGGCACAAGCATGGCGGTGCAGTCACGAATGGCGGCTTCCTTCGCCTCGCCCTGGAGCTGGCCCGCATATTCGATGCAGCCACCCGAGCGAGCGGCGGCGGCTTCGACTTCAGAGCGCAGGTCGCCATCGCCGGCGATGATGAGTTTCGGCATTTCGGCAGACGGGAGTGTCTGACGGAGATGATCCCAGGCGGCAAGCATCACGCGCACACCTTTTTCCACCGTGAGCCGACCGAGGAAGAGGAATCGACCCGTTGCCGGGGCGGTGGGTACCTCGCTGCGCGGGAAGAAGGGATAGGCGAGGACGTGGACTTTTTCCGCAGCCACTCCGGCTTCGATGAAGCGGTCACGCACGAAGCCTGACACGGCGATCCAGGCATCGACCTGGCGATACCAACCGAGCGAGTGACCAAGATGCAGCAGCAGCGCGATCCAGGCAGTGCGGGCGATGGAACCCTGAAACGCGCCTGCGATGATTTCACGGAGGAAGCGGAGCTTCAGGCCACCGGTTTCGAGGCGGTCATTGCACCAAAAGGCCCCGTTCGTGGAGTAGGGCCGGTAATTATGCAGATACAAAGCGAGCGGGACCTGCTGGCGTCGAGCCTCGCGCAGAGCGCTGAGCGAGAGGACGGGGAGCAGGTTGTGACCCAACCAAAGATCGGGTCGGTGATGTGTGTGGGCTTCGCGTAGCCGGTGGATCGAAGCGGGGTTGTGAAAGGCAAGGAAGGGCTGCTGCCATTTCGGCGGCGCATCAGGACCTTCCCAGTCGTTGCTGGAGACGAAGAGTTCCTCCAATGCAGCTCCCTTTTCTCGCATGACCTGGCTCATGCGCAGCACAGCGGCTTCCTCACCACCGAAAAAGCGGTAGCGATTGAAGAGATGAAGGATGCGGGGGCTTTCTGCCATGAGGCAGAGAGGGTGAGGTCAATCCTCGAAAGCAGCGAGCAGCTCGTCTTTCATGACGCGAGCGGTGCCGAGCTTGCCGACGACGATGCCGCTGGCGTGGTTGGCGATGTCGGCGGCGTCTTCGGCGCTGAGACCTGCGGCGAGTGCGAGAGTGAGGAAGGCGATGGCGGTATCGCCCGCGCCAGAGACATCGTACACTTCACGCGCACGAGTTGGGATGTGATGCGGGGCGCTGTCGCGCTGGAAGAGGATCATGCCCTGCTCGCCGAGCGTGACGAGCACTTTGCCCACGGCCCATTGATCGAGAAGCTGCTCGCCGACTTCGAGGAGTCGCTTGTCTTCGAGCGGTGGGATGAGCTTGTGGTGATCTTGGATGCCCGCTGCGGCGAAGGCTTCGAGCCGGTTTGGTTTCACGAGCGAGGCCCCTTTCCAGCTCAGCGGATTGCGCGGTGACGGATCGACGGTGACGAGCTTCCCCGCGGCTTTGCACAAGCCGAGCACTTGATCCGCGAATGCCTGGGTGACGAAACCTTTACCATAGTCCTCGATGATCACGCCATCAAGATTCGGCAACATGACTTCGAGTCGGCTGGAGATTAGCTGCAACTCATCCGCGCTGAGCTTCTCGATGACTTCGCGGTCCACGCGCACGACGTGCTGTTGGCGCGCGATGATGCGCGTTTTGGCGATGGTGGGCAAGGTGTCGCTTTCCAGCATCGGATCGGTGTTCACGCCCTCTTCGTTGAGGAGCTTTTTCAATTCACCTGCCGCGCTGTCTCTGCCCACGCGGCCCATGAGGTAGGCGTGAGGCGAGAACGCGGAGATGTTGCGCGCCACATTCGCCGCACCACCGGGGAAGGTCGTCTCCTTCGTGACCTCGACGATGGGCACCGGTGCCTCCGGCGAGATCCGGCGCACGGCTCCCCAGATGAAATGGTCGAGCATCACGTCACCGATGACGAGGATGCGGCAGCCCGACATGCGCTCGATGGCATCGCGGGCGGTGGCAGCGGTTAGCATGGCGAAAAGTGATTAGCCGCGAGCACGGCGGGCACGCACGGCGGCGGCGAGCTGGTCGAGCATGGTCGCGGTGGTGGTCCAGTTCACGCAGGCGTCGGTGATGCTCTGGCCATAGGTCAGGGGCTGGCCGGGCTTGGCGTCCTGGCGGCCTTCGACGAGGTGGCTTTCGATCATCACGCCGGTGATGGATTTGCTGCCGTTGCTGATCTGCTCGGCGAGGGAGTCGGTGACGAGTGGCTGCTTGCGGTAGTCTTTGAGGCTGTTCCCGTGGCTGCAATCGACCATGACGCTGGCGGGCAGACCGCGCGCGGTGAGTTGGCTGACGACTGCGTCGATGGAGGCGGCGTCGAAGTTCGTGCCGGCCTTGCCACCACGCAGGATGACGTGGCAGGCGGTGTTGCCCTTCGTTTTCACGATGGCGGCCACGCCGTCCTTGGTCACGGAGAGGAAGCAATGCTGTCCGGCTGCTGCTTGGATGGCGTCCAAAGCAACTTGGATGCCGCCATCGGTGCCATTTTTGAAACCGACGGGCATGGACAGGCCGGAGGAGAGCTGGCGATGCACCTGGCTCTCGGTGGTCCGGGCACCGATGGCTCCCCAGGAGACGACATCGGCAATGTACTGCGGCGTGATCACGTCGAGGAACTCGGTGCCCGCAGGCACGCCCATGCGGGTGAGTTCGATCAGCAGGCTGCGGGCTTCACGCAGGCCGGTGTTGATGTCGTAGCTTTCGTTGAGGTGCGGGTCGTTGATGTAGCCCTTCCAGCCGACGGTGGTGCGGGGCTTCTCAAAATAGACGCGCATGACGATCTCGAGGTCTTTTTCATGCTTCTCGCGGGCGGCTTGGATGAGCTGGGCGTACTCGAGGGCGCTCTTGTGATCGTGGATGGAGCAGGGGCCGACGACGACGAGCAGACGGTCATTCTGCCGGTTCAAAATAGCCTCGGACTGCTTACGCGAGGTTTCGATAAATGCTGCGCCAGTCTCATTGAGCGGCAGGTCGTGCATCAGCAGCGCGGGCTGAATCAGGGGCAGGATCTCCGCCACGCGGAGGTCATCGGTAGGATGGGACTGGCTCACAAAACTGGTAGGTAGGCGGATGGGCGGAAAAAGGGGGCGCAAGATGGGCGCTTTGGTCCGCTTGGCAAGGAGGCGATGCTTTTGAGGCTTTTTCGAGGTAGCTGCCGCCCTCGGTCAGGCAGCTCGCGCCGCCACCGCTCGCGCCGTGGTGCAGTCCGCTGAGGGCAGGAAAAGACCCGACCCGAAGTCTGCCCAACGCGGGAGAGCGATGGCCATGCGGATTCTATGAATTACAGAAAATAGAGTCATTCCTTTATTTTGGAAAGGTTTATATTCTGGCTCGGCGAGATTTTGAGCTGCCAGTTCGGAACTCACACTTCGAGCTGGATACCCAGCTCACAAACCTGCCGCGGCGGCAGGTCGAAGTAGCCGGTGGCAGGTCGGGAGAGGCGGCTGAGGGTAACGAAGAGCTTCTTCCGCCACTTGGCCATCTTGCCGGGGCCGTTGGTGAGGAGGACTTCGCGGCTCTGATAGAAGGTAATGCCGTTCTTTTTCAGTTTCGTGTGGCCGTCGAGGGCCTGGATCAGATCCTCGAAGACCTCGGGCGACTCGGCGAAGCCATAGCGCAGGATCACGCGGTAAAACTCTTCGCAATGCTGCTCGACCGTGTGGCGGGTTTCATCCTGGACATAGGGGGAGTCCTCGAAGCGGACGGTGAGCAGGATGACCTGCTTGTGCAGCGCTTTGTTGTGCTTCAAATGATGCAGCAGGGCGAGCGGGAGGCCATCCGCACTGGCGGACATGAAGACCGCAGCGCCAGGCACGCGGATGATGCGGTCCTTTTGAATCTCATCGATCAGGAACTGCACGGGCAGGCGACCACGCTGCATGGCCTGAAAGAGGATGGCTCGGCCATCGGTCCAGGTCTTCATGATGATCCAGATGAGCAGACCGATGACGAGAGGGAACCAGGCACCTGCCATGAATTTGAGCAGGCTGCCGGAGACGTAGCCGATTTCAGGAATGAGGAAGATGACGACCGGAATGCCCGCTTTCCAGAGCGGCCACTGCCAGACCTCGCGGGCGACGAGGAAGAACAGCAGGCTGGTGAAGGTCATATCGAGTGCCACTGAGAGACCATAAGCGGCGGCGAGATTCGTGGAGGACTCGAAATGGAAGACCAAGGCCAGACAGCAGACCATCAGGAGGTAGTTCACCTGCGGCATGTAGATCTGGCCGCGCACATCGGGGTTCGTGTGGATGATTTTCAAACGCGGCAGGTAGCCGAGCTGCACCGCCTGCTGGGTGAGCGAGTAGACACCTGTGATCATGGCCTGCGAGGCAATGATCGTTGCCGCCGTGGCGAGAAGGATGACGGGGATCAGCGCAGCCTTGGGCACAAGGCTGAAGAAGTGGTGATAGCCCGGCTGCAGCGCGGCATTCACGTCAGAAAGCACCAGGGCTCCCTGGCCGAGGTAGTTCAGCATCAGCGCAGGCAGCACGATGAAATACCAGCTCCGCACCAGCGGTGGACGGCCAAAGTGGCCGATGTCGGCATACATCGCCTCACAACCGGTGACCGCGAGTAGCACAAGACCCATCAGGACGAAGCTTTCATGCCCATGATGCAGAAGGAAATCGATCCCGTGATGCGGCAGCAGGGCTGAAATCACGCCGGGATAGCGGCTGATATTCAGCAGCCCCAGCACGGCCAGAGTGATGAACCAAACGACCATGATCGGCCCGAAAGCCTTGCCGATGCGGGCGGTGCCGTGACGTTGGACGAGGAAGAGGCTCAGGATGATGACCGCCGAGATCGGCACGACGTAGTGCGCCAGATCCGTGCCGAGCTTCGCATCCAGCAGCGCCAGACCTTCCACCGCCGAGAGCACCGAAATGGCCGGCGTAATCATGCCGTCGCCATACAGCAGGCAGGCGCCAAAGATGCCGATGAGCACGATCGCGCCCGTCGTCTGCGGTTTAAAGCTCCGCTTCGCCGAGCGGAAAAGCGTGAGCAGGGCAAACATCCCGCCCTCGCCCTGATTGGTCGCGCGGGTGATGAAGCCCAGATACTTGAAGCAGACCATCGCGATCAGCGACCAGAACATCAGCGAAAGGGGGCCGAGCACACCGAGCGGATCTCCTGGAGTGGGTTTGGCGTGATGCAGGCATTCCTTGAGCGCGTAAAGCGGACTGGTGCCGATGTCTCCAAAGACCACTCCCAGCGCCACGAGGGCGAGGGACCAACTGTTTGAGTTTTTATGTTCGGACATGGGGAGTCTCCGGAGTGAAACCCGGAGCCCTGCTGAGTTCAGGGACTGCGCCGTTTAGCCGGGACACCACCCTTTGCAAGCAGCAGTCTGGCCACTCCTCAGAGAAACGGTTGGCATTTGAACAGGCAAATAACCGGTCGTTGCCAAAGCACCCCACAGGTCGCATCCATGGCGTCATGACTATCGAAGCCATCACCGCACGCATCTGTGCCTTCCGCGACGCGCGAGACTGGCAGCAGTTTCACAACCCCAAGGACATGGCCGTCGCCATCGCCGCCGAGGCTGGAGAGCTGATGCAGCATTTCGTCTGGAAACAGCCCGAACAGATCCCCCAGGTCGTGCAGGACAAACGCGCCGAACTCACCGACGAGATCGCCGATGTCGCCATCCTGCTCTTCGAGCTGGCGCATAATCTCGACATCCCCCTCGCCGAGGCCATGCAGGCCAAACTCGACCGCAACGAAAAGCGCTATCCCGCCGACAAGGCACGCGGCAACAACCTGAAATACAATGAGCTCGGAGCCTGAACCCGCCGCCTCCGAGTCCGCTGCCCCCGTCCACAAGCGCCGCCAGCGCTACAGCGGCAAAAACCCGCGCCGCTTTGAAGACAAATACAAGGAACTGAACGCCGAGCGCTACCCCGACGAAGTCGCCAAAGTCCGCGCCGCCGGCAAAACACCAGCCGGCCAGCACGTGCCCATCATGGTCGATGAAGTGCTCGATTGCCTGTCTCCGCAGCCCGGCGACCGCGCCGTCGATTGCACCCTCGGCTACGGCGGTCACAGTCGCGCCATTTGGGAGACCCTCCAGCCCGGCGGCCACCTCCTCAGCCTCGATGCCGACCCCATCGAGATCGTCCGCACCGAAGCACGCCTCCGCTCCATCGGCTTGTCGGAGGAAAGCTTCACCACCCGCCGCTGCAACTTCGCCGGCCTCGCCAAAGCCCTCGCCGACCAGGGCTGGCACGACGGAGCGGACGTCCTCTTCGCCGACCTCGGCCTCTCCTCCATGCAGATCGACAACCCCGCGCGCGGCTTCACCTTCAAGCACGACGGCCCGCTCGACATGCGCATGAACCCCGAGCGCGGCGTCTCCGCCGCGCAGCTCCTCGTCAGCATCCCCGAGCCCAAACTCGCCCTCCTGCTACAGGAAAACGCCGACGAATTCTACGCCGCCGTCATCGCCGCCAAGCTCAAGAGCACCCTGCCGCGCACGACGAAATCCCTCGCCGACGCTGTCAAAGCCGCCCTCCCCCCGCGCACCAGCCCCGATGATGCCGACAGCAGCATCCGCCGCGTCTTCCAGGCCATCCGCATCGCCGTGAACGAAGAATTCGGAGCTCTCGACAGCCTTCTTCGCGCCATCCCGACCGCCCTGAAACCTGGTGGCCGAGTCGCCTTCCTCACCTTCCACTCCGGCGAAGACCGCCGCGTCAAAAAAGCCTTCCAGGAAGGCCAACGCGCCGGTCTATACTCCGAGATCTCAGCCGACATCATCCGCCCCAGCATGGAAGAGCAACGTGCCAATCCGCGCTCCAGCCCCGCAAAGTTGCGTTGGGCGGTGAAAACCAGTTCGTAATCGCCGTGAGGGACGGAAGTGGAGCTTCTAGTGTCCCAAGGTGCTGTTGCAAATGGACAATGCGTTCGACTCAGCGGCTCGAGACCAAGTTTGTGCGGCACTGGCTCTTGCTGGCATAGCTGCACCAGCCTGTTTCAATTGCCACCACCCATGGCTTTGTGAATGCGGACCCAGGCGGCGGTGGCGCGGGTGCGGCTGAGGACAATGTCGTTTTGGGCGCTGAGGGCGACGCGCTCGGCGTCGAGGACGGTGAGGAAGTCAGCGACGCCGTCTTGATAGCGTTGACGAGCTAACGTGGCGGCTTCACGGGCGCTGGCGGCGCTGGCTTCGAGGTGGCGGAGGCGCTGACGCTCACGGTCGTAGCTGGTGAGGGCATTTTCGACTTCTTCGAGGGCGAGGAGGACGGTTTGCTCGTAGGTGGCGAGGGCGGCGTCAGCGCGATGTCCGGCGGCTTTGATCTGCTGACGCACGCGACCGAGATTCAGGAAGGCCCAACTGATGCGCGGGCCGAAGCTGTAGGCGTTCGCGCCGTATTGGCCCAGGCTGGCGAGGGTCTGGCCTTCGAGATTGAGACGTCCGCCGAAGGTGACGCGTGGGAAGAGATCGGCGGTTGCGATGCCGACTCTCGCGGTTTCGGCGGCGAGGGCGTTTTCGGCGATGCGGATGTCGGGGCGGAGGCGCAAAAGTTCGGCGGGTTTGGCGATGGCGACACTGGCGGGCACGGAGGGCTGTTTGACAGCTTTTTGGAGCTGTGAGCGTAGTTCGGAAGGATTGCGGCCGCAGAGCACGGCGATGCGGTGGATGGCTTTGGCGACGCTCTCTTCGTAAGTCGGGATTTGCGCCTGCGTGGCATTCAAAAGGGCGTTGGCACGGGCGACATCGAGCTGGGTGCCGCGTCCGCCTTTGAGGGAGGCTTCGGCGATGCGCAGGGCTTCGCTTTGATTGCCGGCGTTTTCTTGCGCGACGTTGAGTTGAGCCTGGGCACCGCGAAGTTCGAGGTAATTGATGGTGACCTCGGCCTGGAGCGTGATGAGCATGTCCTGCACGTTGGCCTCGGCAGCGGCGCTGGTGGCTTTGGCGGCCTTCACGGAGCTGCGCACGCGTCCGAGGAGGTCGAGCTCGTAATCGGCATTGAAGCCGGTGCGCCAAGTATCGACGGTGCGACCACGAAAAGCCGCATTCATGGAGTTACCGAGCAAGGTCGTGTCATACGTGCCGCTGGCAGTGACGGTGGGCGCGAAGTCGAACTGCGCCTCACGCCACAAGGCACGGGCTTCAAGCAGACGTGATTTGGCGACGGCGAGGTCTTTGTTTTGATCGGTGGATTGCGCGATGAGGTTGTTGAGCGTGCTGTCGTTGAGCTTGCGCCACCAAGTTGGTGAGACAGCGATGGCGTTGGAGGATTTGGAAGCGTAGTCCGCAGGCATCTTCGGCTGCGGTTGGAGGAATTTGGGGCCGACGGTGCAGCTCGAGAGCAGGCAAAGAAGCAGCGGAAGTGTTTTAGTGGGCTGCATGAGCGGCGGGAGAGAGAGGTTTGGCCTGTCGGCGTTCGACGATGGCGCGGAGGATGACGTAGAAGACGGGTGTGAAGAGCAAACCAAAGACGGTGACGCCGATCATGCCGTAAAACACGGGGGTTCCAAGCGCCTGGCGCATCTCGGCTCCGGCGCCGGTGGCGAGCACGAGGGGCAGCACGCCGAGGATGAAGGCGAAGCTGGTCATCAAGATGGGGCGCAAACGCAGCCGGCTGGCTTCGACAGAGGCTTTCACGCGGTCCATGCCCTGATCTTGAAGCTGCTTGGCGAATTCGACGATGAGGATGGCGTTTTTGGCCGCGAGGCCGACGAGCACCACCAAGCCGATCTGCGTGAAGATATTGTTATCCATCCCGCGCAGCCACACGCCGCCGATGGCGGAGAGGAGGCACATGGGGACGATCAAGATGATGGCGATGGGCATGCTCCAGCTTTCATACTGCGCGGAGAGCACGAGGAAGACGAAGATGACGCACAGCGGGAAAATGTACATGAGCGTGTCTCCGGCGAGAATCTGCTGGTAGGTCAGGTCAGTCCACTCGATGGCGAAACCGGTGGGCAGGTGCTCTTTGGCGAGGCGCTCGATCTTTTCGATCATCTGGCTGGAGCTGATGCCGGGGAGCGTGTTGCCGTTGATGTCGGCGGAGTAGTAGAGGTTGTAGCGCTGCACGCGGTCGGCTCCGCCGGTCTTGATGACTTCCACCAAAGCGCCGAGCGGCACCATGTCGCCGTTTTGATTGCGGATCTTGATGCGGGAGACGTCGGCGGGGTCTTTGCGGAATTCATGATCCGCCTGCGCGGTGACCTGGTAGGTGCGGCCAAACAAATTGAAGTCATTCACATAGACGGAGCCGAGATAGACTTGCAGCGCTTCATTCAAATCGGCCAACGACACGCCCATCGTCTTGGCCTGGGCGCGGTTGATTTCGAGTTTGAACTGCGGCGTGCGGGCGCGAAAGCCGGTCACGAGGGAGATGAGGCCCGGCTCGTTTTGCGCGGCGGCGAGCAGCTTCTGGGTGGCGGCTTCGAGGGCATCGAGTCCGGCGTTGTTAAGGTCCTGCGCCTGGATTTTAAAGCCGCCGGCATTGCCGAGACCGCGCAGCGGCGGCGGTGGCAGCACGAGCACGCGACCTTCCTGAATGGTGGCGAATTTTTCGCGGATGCTGGCGAGCAGGCGATCTCCCTTCATCTCGGGCGAGGTGCGTTTATCGAACTCGTCGAAGACGAGGAAGGCCGCGCCAACGTTGGGCTGGTTCGCCTGCAAAACAGAGGAGTAACCGGAGATGGCGAAAGTGTGTACGATGCCCGGAATTTCCTGCGCCATGCGGTCCATCTTCCGTACAACGGCGTCGGTGCGATCAAAGGACGACGCGTCCGGCAGTTGCACGAGCACGATGGCGTAACCCATGTCCTGCGCGGGGATGTAGCCGCCAGGGACGGTGTTGAAGACTTTTTGCGTGAGGAAGAGCAGCCCGAAGTAGCCAAGGATCACGATCAGCGCGAAGCGGATGAGCTTGCGCACGAGTCCGGCGTAGAGGTTTGAGCTGAAGTCGAAGACCTTGTTAAAGAGTCGGAAAAACCAGCCGAACAAGAAATTGATGAGCTTCGTGAACCAGTCAGTCTTGGCACCGTGTGGTTGCAGCAGGATGGCACAGAGCGCGGGGCTGAGCGTGAGCGAATTGAAGGCGGAAATGACCGTGGAGACGGCGATGGTGAGCGCGAATTGTTTGTAAAACTGCCCGGTGATGCCGCTGACGAAGGCGGTGGGAATGAACACGGCGCAAAGCACCAGCGCCATGGCGATGACGGCTCCGCTGACCTCCTTCATGGCCTGGATGGAGGCCTCACGCGGCGCGAGACCTTTGGCGATGTTTCGCTCGACGTTTTCGACCACGACGATGGCGTCATCAACCACGATGCCAATGGCGAGCACGAGGCCGAAAAGGCTCAGATTATTCAGCGAGAATCCAAAGACCTGCATGACCGCGAGCGTGCCGATGAGCGACACCGGCACGGCGAGCAGCGGGATGATGGAGGCACGCCAGCTTTGCAGGAAAAGAATGACGACGAAGACGACGAGAAGCACGGCCTCGACGAGTGTGGTGAGCACGGATTTGATCGAGGCGCGGACGAACTTGGTGGTGTCGTAATTGATGCGGTAGTCGATGCCGGGCGGGAAGCGCTCCTTCAGCTCGGCGAGGCGTTCATAAACAGCGTCGGCGGTCTTGATGGCGTTGCTGCCGGGGAGCTGGAAGACGCGGAGGGAGACGGCGTTGTAGCCGTCCATGTAGGTCTTGCTGGAGTAGTCGCGGGAGCCGAGCTCGATGCGTGCGACATCGCGCAGGCGCACGACATCACCGATGGTGCCTGTTTTAAGGACGATGTCGCCGAATTCCTCCGCCTTCTTCAAGCGGCCCGGCGCGGTGAGCGTGTATTGAAACTCCAGGCCTTCCGCCGCTGGCGGCTGGCCAAGTGATCCGGCGGCGACTTGCACATTTTGTTCGCGAATGGCCCGCACGACATCACCTGCGGTGAGTCCGACGCCGGCGACTTTTTCAGGATCGAGCCACACACGCATCGAGTAGTCCAAACCGCCGAGCGAGGATGCCTCGGCGACGCCGGGAAGGCGGGCGATTTCATTCTGAATCTGAAGCGTGACGTAGTTGCTGAGGTAGCCGACCTCTCGGGAGCCATCGGGGCTGTAAAACTGCGCGGCGAGCGTGAGATCGGGCGAGCGTTTGTTCACGATGACTCCAAGGCGACGCACCTCTTCGGGAAGTCGGGCCACAGCGGCGTTCACACGGTTTTGCACGAGCACCTGCGCCTTGTCCAAATCCGTGCCGAGACGGAAGGTGACGGTGATTTGTACGCGGCCATCACTGGTGGATGACGACGAGAGGTAGATCATGTCCTCGACGCCATTGATCTCCTGCTCCAGCGGCGTGGAGACGGTCTCCGCGAGCGTGCGGGCATCGGCGCCGGGATACGTCGCGGAAACGACGACGGTGGGCGGGATGACCTCGGGATACTGCGCCACGGGCAACGAAAAGTAGGCCAAAGCGCCGAGCAACGTGATGACGATGCTGAGCACCGCCGCGAAGATCGGCCGGTCCACGAAGATGCGTGCGAAATTCATGGCTGCTTGTCCTTCGTGGTGGTGGTGAGGGCCATTTCTGAGAGCGCAGGCTTCACCTGGTTGCCATTGCGCACGCTCATGAGGCCGAGAATGACGACGCGTTCATCGGCCTTCAAACCTTCACGCACGACGCGCAGACCCTCGACGAGCGGGCCGAGCTTCACGGGGCGATACACGGCCTTGTCCTCTGCGTCGATGACCCAGACGTAGCTGCTGCCTTGATCATCACCGACGGCGGCATCGCGGATGAGCAGACCATCGTATTCGCCGCTGCCGGGAATGCGCACTTTGGCAAAGAAGCCGGGCGACATGAGGCGGTCTTTGTTCGGAAAAAGGCCGCGTGCGCGGATGGTGCCGGTCTCGGGGTTGATCTGGTTGTCCACGAAGTCGATCTCGCCTTTGTGCGGCCAGCCTTCCTGGTTCACGAGCGCCATTTCCGCCGGGATGCGCTGGAAGAGGGCGCTCTCGCGTTCGCCTGTTTTGTGCATCTCGCGGTATTTCAGCGCGGACCGCTCATCGACCTCGAAATCGACATAGATGGGATCGAGCGCGACGATGTTCGTGAGCAAGGTCGGATCGCTCGTGCCGCCGGTGATGAGGTTTCCTTGGGTCACGCGGGCATCGCTCACTCGACCGGTGATCGGCGCTTTGATCTGGGTGAATTCGAGATCGAGCTTCGCCGTGGTGACCATGGCCTCGGCGGCGCGGACGGCGGCCTGCTCCCCGGCGGCGCTTTTCAGACGGCGCTCGGATTCCTCCGTCGAAATGACCTGCCCCTGACGCAGCGTGGTGGCGTTCTTCGCCTCGATGTTCGCGAGATCGGCGTTCGTTTTCGCCTGCGCCAGCACGGCCTCGGCACGTTGCACGATGGCCTCATACGGACGCGGATCGATGGTGAAGAGCAGATCGCCCTCCTTCACCTCGGTGCCCTCTTTGAAATGCACCTTCGTGAGGTAGCCGGACACGCGGGCGCGGATCTCGACCTTCTCGCGGGCGATGAGGCGACCCGTGAATTCATCCCAGTCCGTCAACCGGCGCGCAATGGGTTTGGCGACGGTGACATCGGGGATCATGGCCTGTGGCGGACCGGCGGGGCCTTTGGCGGCCGGTTTGCAGCCGGAGACAACGAGCGCCACCGCTAACAAAGGCAAGGCGCGGCGCAAAAAGCGAGAGAGAGGACTCATGGGGGTTATCTACGGACCTCGGCAAAGGTTAAACAGTGCAGATCCGACATAGCGCTTATACACTTGCTGCATGACAAATCTGAATGATCTCCAACAAATCCGCGAGTTTGTGCAAATCGCCGAGTCGGGTAGCATTTCAGCGGCAGCGAAGGTTTTGAGCATGGCTCAACCGACTCTGAGCCGCCATCTGGCAGCGCTGGAAAACCAGATCGGCGCTCCGCTGATCCGCCGCGACACCCACACGATGAGCCTCACTGAAGCGGGCCGCATCGTGCTGGCCGATGCGCGCGAACTGCTGAATCTGGCCGACCGGCTCGGCAAACGTCTGCACGGAGAGCGGCAAGCCATCCGCGGGCATCTGCGCATCGTTTCGGTTGTCGATGTCGGCCAGTGGATCGTCTCGCGCGTGCTGTCTCGCTTTCAAAAACAGCACCCGCAGG
>JBILPY010000180.1:0-7727 GCA_044373575.1 Prosthecobacter sp.
TTGCCAAAGCTGCCGTAGTCGTCGAAGAGCGCCACGCGGAGATTCTTTGGATCAGGTTGACGCGGGGAGATGGGGGCGAGTTCCTGCCACTCCAGTTTGGCTCGTTGCGGAACTGCGGTGCCATCACGCTTCCCGAGCAGATACCACTGCTCACCCTGCTTCACGATCATGCCACCCTCGGTGGCAAATTCGGTCACGAGATTCATCGCCTTCACATTCACCTTCGGGTCATCGACCTTGAACGTGCTGTTGTCGGTCGTGTGATAGATGGCGGTGACTTTCGGATCTTTGGCGGCTGCGGTCATGTAGAAGTGCCCAGGACTCAACTGCGCCACAGGAGGGCAGGCCATGGCGAGATCTCCCGCGTCCGTCCACTCCCCGACGATGCGCGGATACTGAACTCCATCGGCGAGGTTTTCACCCGCCAGCAGTGGCACAGTGAGAGTGAGGAATTGAAGCAGTAGGAATGTTTTCATGGCGGAAGGAACTCGCGTTGGGAACGACTCGCACGCAGGATTCATTGCTGCATCCGCGTTCTTTTTATCTCTCCCATGCTCATCTTCGACGCCCACCTCGACCTCAGTCTCAATGCCCTCGGCGGCTTCAATCGCGACCTCCGGCTTCCCGTCCATGAAATCCGCCGCCGTGAGGCCGGCGTGAAAGGTAAAGGCCGCGCTGCCGGCACCACGGCCTTCCCCGAAATGCGCCAGGGCAAAGTGGGCATCTGTGTGGCTACTCAGCTCGCAGGCTGCATGCCCGGCGTTTCTCCCATCGCGAACTGGATGTCCCCGGAGCAGGCCTGGTCGGAGACGCAGGGCCAGCTTTCCTGGTATCGTGCCATGGAGGAAGACGGGCACATGACACCGATCCGCAATCTCGCGGAACTTGATGCCTCTATCGCCCTCTGGAATGATGAAAGCATCCCGGATGAAACCAAGTCCATCGGCTACATCCTCAGCCTCGAAGGTGCCGACAGCATCCGCACCGTCGGCCATCTGGAGCGCGCCTGGGAGCAGGGCCTGCGCGCCATGGGGCCTGCGCATTACGGCATCTGTCGTTACGCCATGGGCCACGATACACCCGGCGGACTGACTCCACAGGGGCGTGAACTCATTCAGGAGATGGATCGTCTCGGCATGATCCTCGATGTCACCCATCTCTCCGATGACAGCTTCTGGGAGGCGCTGGACATCTTCGGCGGCACCGTCTGGGCCAGCCACTCGAACTGCCGCGCGCTCGTCCCTGATGTGCGCCAGTTCAGCGATGAACAGATCAAGGCACTCATCGCCCGTGGCGCTGTCATCGGCGCGGCACTGGATGCCTGGATGATGATCCCTGGCTGGATTCGCGGCACCACCACACCCCAGAGCACCGGTTTAAAACTCGAAGTCATCTGCGATCACATCGACCACATCGCCCAGCTCGCGGGCAATGCGAAGCACAGCGGCATCGGCACAGATCTGGATGGCGGCTACGGCACGGAGCAGACTCCCGCCGATCTCGACACCATCGCCGATCTCGCCCGCATCCCTGACATGCTCTCGAAGCGTGGCTACACCCAGGAAGACATCGAAGGCATCATGAGCGGGAACTTCTTCCGCCTGCTCCGCAGCGCCTGGGCATGATCAAGGCAGCACTTCGATCTGCGAAGGTTCCTTCGCGGCGATCTGCACCACCTCCTGGTATCTGGCGATCTCGCCCGTGACCTGCACCGTCTTGCCGGAAAGAGCGTCGAGCTTCCATTCGCTGCTCTTTTCCAGGAAGCGTTTGCTTATGAAAACATTGAAGTCCGTATCTTCAAACGTCAGCTTTTTGTGTCCAGTTTTCCCGAGAGTCAGCACCTCTTTCACGACGCCGACAACCTTGCCCGTCAGACCATACTGGGAATCAATGAGGTCCACCTGGGTGGCATCCATGGCCTTGGAGTCACGGCCTGGATGGGACAATGGAACCGTTCTGGAAACAGGCTCTTCTGGTGGGGGCGCGGTCGTCGTCGCCTTCCCGGTGAGTCCGAGTAATTCGGCGAGTTGTTGACGACTCGTCTCGGAGAGCTTGCTGGTTTCCACCGCCCGCTCGGAGCCATCATTGGGGGAGAAAATCACCATCCCCGGCGTCACCACTTTGACCTCTCCCTCAAAGCTTGAGCCATCGGTCAGCAGCCAGGATTCAGCATGAAGAAAGGCGGCATGACTCAGCAGGGTGACAGTCAGGAAAGGAAAGAAAGGTTTCACGGTTGGTGAGGGGGTCACCCACGGGCATCGGAAGCCTTGCTCGGTGGTGCATAAATGGGGCGGGGCAGGGTGCCCATGCCAGCGTCTCCATACGCTGCTTGATCGCGGATCGCACGTGCAATCGCCTGCGCCATGCGCTCGCGATAGGCCACCGTGGCCAGCAGCCTTGCATCGCGTGAGTTGCTCAGGTAGCCGCACTCCAGCAGCACGCAGGGGATCGTCGGATTCCGCGTCAGCCTCAGCCTGCGCCGCACCATTCCGGCATTGCCAGACTCATGCGGGCAGACCGCATTCATCTGCTGCTGAAACCGGCGCGCCAGCGAGTAGCTGTCCGTCCGCCACCAATACGTCTCCGGTCCCGCCCGGTAGCTGCGGCCATGATTCAGATGAATGCTCACCAGGATCGCATCCGAGTTATGGCTCGCCACATGCACCCGGTCATCCAGAGGGATGAAACGGTCATCCGTCCGCGTCATCACCACCCGGTATCCCGGCCAGAGATTCGATCTCACACGCTTCGCGATATCCAGCGCGTAAGTCTTCTCCATCATCCCGTGAGAGCGCGCCCCGCTATCCTTCCCCCCATGCCCCGCATCGATGATCACCGAGCGAAACCCGCTCGGTCCGGCCCGGTCCCCATAGACACTTGCCCTTCCGAGCAGCCCCGGCACCTGGCACGAAGCCAGCATCAACACACCAACGAGACCGGAAACAAGGCGGGTGATAGTCATGAACTCAGCCTGAAGCAGGAACCGCGCCCTATCAAGGATCATGACTGCCAGCTCGCTTGCCGAGTTCATCCACCGGCGGAAACCTGAGTCTTGAGGCGCTGATGGGAAGCCCCCAAACGCCCTCGCACTTGCTTCTCAGACAAGGCCGCGCCATCTCAGGGGGTGAAAGTTCCCCATATCATCATCGCCCAGATCATCCGCTCGCTGCACGACATCTTCGTGGACCGGCGCTACTCGGACAAGGCGGTGGAGTTTGCCTTTAAAAATCATCACAAGTGGGGCAGCCGTGACCGGCGGCTCTTTGCGGAGTCTCTCTATGAATGCGTGCGGCACTGGCGCTGGTTTTGGCATCTGGCCGGTCTGCCGGATGCGGATCATGCGAAACGCGAGTGCATCGGGGATATTGAACTCTGGAATGTCTGGGCGGCGCAGTGGATCACGAGCGGGAAGGATCTGCCGCCCTTTGAGGAGCTGGAGGACATCCGCCCACAGGACATCCGGGCGCGGCAAAAGCTGCCTGTGCCAGATGTGATCCGCCTTTCCATCCCTGACTGGCTGGATGCGCGCTGCTCGAAGGAGTTGGGCGCCGCCTGGCCGGCGATCCGCGAGACGCTGAATCATCCGGCTGAGGTCTATCTGCGCACGAACACGCTGAAAACCGACCGCCGCAGTCTGAAGGAAAGACTGGGGCAGGATGGCTTCATCACAGAGGCGCTGAAGCCCATCCCGACGGCGCTGGTGATGCAGCAGCGTTACAATGTCTTTGCCATGGCGGCCTTTAAGGAAGGGCTCTTCGAGGTGCAGGATGCGTCATCGCAGCGCGTAGCACCGTTTGTCCAAGTGGAGCCGGGCATGAAGGTGATTGATGCCTGTGCCGGTGCTGGCGGCAAGACTTTGCACCTCGGTGCGCTGATGCAGAACAAGGGCCGCATCCTGGCGCTGGACGTGCATGACTGGAAACTGAAGGAACTGCGCAAGCGCTGCGGACGTGCCGGTGTGGATGTGGTGGAGTCGCGCCTGATCGAGGGCAGCAAGTCCATCAAGCGTCTCGCCAATTATGCAGATCGTGTGTTGCTCGACGTGCCATGCTCCGGCCTCGGCGTGTTACGGCGGAACCCGGATGCCAAGTGGAAGCTCAGCGAGGTGGAGATCGACCGGCTGATTATCGAGCAGCAGGACATTCTCACTCGCTACAGCACGATGGTGAAGCCCGGCGGCAAGCTGGTGTATGCCACCTGCTCCATCCTCCCAAGTGAAAACGAGCTGCAGGTGCAGAAGTTCCTCGCCACGCATGGCGAGGAGTGGACGCTGGAAGAAGAGATGAAGATCAACCCCGCCGAAAGCGGGCACGATGGCTTCTACGGCGCGAGATTGGTGAGAAAAGGCAATGTCCCCAAAGCCGATGAACCTACGGAACCTGAGATCGAACCTGCGGCGGAGTAACTCTGCGAACATGGGCCTTCGTCATTGGCTCCTGGCCTGCTTGCTGGCAACGAATGCACACGCCCAGCTCTCCGTGCCGCTGCCGCATCGTGAGCTGCGTGGTTCGTGGATCGCGACGGTGCATAATATCAACTGGCCTTCGCAGGAGGGTTTGCCTGTGCCAAAGCAGCAGGCGGAGCTGAAGCGGCTGATCGAGAAGGCGCATGAGCAAGGTCTGAACTGCCTGATCTTTCAGGTGCGCTCGGCCTGCGAGGCGATCTATGAATCGCAGATCGAGCCGTGGTCCTGCTACCTCAGCGGGCTGATGAGCCTACCACCATCGCCGAAGTGGGACCCGCTGACCTTTGCCATCGACGAGGCACACAAGCATGGGATGGAATTGCACGCGTGGTTCAATCCGTATCGAGCACTGGCTGGGGATCGCTTTGCTCCGAGTGCGAATCATGTCCGCAGGCAGCATCCCGAATGGACGATCAAATATGGCCGCGACTGGTGGCTGAATCCTGGATTGCCAGAAGTGCGGCAGCGCGTGCTGGATGTGATCCTCGATGTGACGCGGCGTTACGATGTGGATGGTATCCACATCGACGATTACTTTTATCCGTATCCGGTGAATGGCAAAGACGGCAAGCCGATGCCCTTCCACGATGAAGACGCCTACTCGCGCTACAAGGTTGGTGGCGGCGCGCTGGAACTCATGGCTTGGCGCCGGCAGAATGTGGATGAGACCGTGCGCTCCATTTATGAAGGCATCAAAGCCACGAAGCGCACGGTGAAGTTTGGCATCAGCCCCTTTGGTCTGTGGCGGCCTAACTATCCAGAGGGCACCGGTGGCGGACTCGATCCCTATGAGCACATGGGTGCGGACAGTCGCGGCTGGCTTCAGAAAGGCTGGGTCGATTACCTCACGCCGCAGCTCTACTGGACCATCGACCGCCCGAAGCTCGGCTTTGGCACTTACTTTGACTGGTGGCTCGGCGAGAACACGCTGGGCCGCCACATCTGGCCGGGCATGAACACGAGCAAGGTAGGCGATGATCGCAAAGCGGGCGAGATCCTCGCGCAGATCAGCATTACGCGATCCAAGCAACTCCAGATGCCACCGGGGCACTTCCACTGGAACTTCGGTGCGCTGGACAAGAACCTCGGCAAGATCGGCACGCTTTCCAAAGAACGCGCCTACAACATCCACACCATCCTGCCCGCGAGTCCCTGGCTGAGTCAGGTGACGCTGCCTGCACCACGAGTGGAGCGCGTGGCAGAGGGGAAGAAGCTGCGCTGGTTCTTTGACGATCTGCGCTGGGACAGCGCGAGCCGCTGGTGGGTGGTGCAGGCTTTGATCGAGGGCAAATGGCAGACCGTCGAAGTCGCCTTCCGTACTCAGCATGAAACGGACTGGCCGAAAGGCGCTGCCGCTGTGGCGGTGCGTGCCGCTGGCCCAGCCTGGGAGCTGAGCGAGCCCGGTGTGACTTCGGGTTTATAGCGGCTACTGCTTCTTTTTGCCGGGACCTTTGGCACGTTTCGGCTTCGCGACGTCATCTGGCAGCGGGCCGGCCATGGGCGCGGTTTCAAAGAAGGCTCCGTCGTTCTCCACGCGTGGATCTTGGGTGCGCTGGAGCTCGCCCATGAGGCGCTCACGCATTTGATCACGCACTGTGGCGTAGTCGGGATCGTTGGCGACGTTGGTGACTTCAAAGGGGTCTTTGCCGATGACATAAAGTTCCTCGCGTGGACGCTGAGCAAAGGCCCAGTCGAAGTGCTTCTTCCATTGCGGGTTGGCACGCTCGCCGATGATCCATGCTTTGGTGGGGCTGCTGTCCATGTCGGCAAAGCTGGCGTGAGTGTTCTCCGTGAGAGTGGTGGCATCGGCATCGAGCTGGCCGGGATCGCCCATGGGCATGCGGTCGGGTTTGAAGTTCAGGATGTAGAGGTAGTCCGGCGTGCACAGCGCGCGCTGAGGGTAGGGGAGGAATCCCTCGCGAGCGGACTCGACGTGACGTTCGCGACCCGTGATGACGTAGTTGCGCTCGGGATCGACCTGGCCGCTTTTGTCACTACGCAGGACTTTCACAAGGCTGCGTCCGGTCATGACGGAAGGCGGCGTGAGACCGCCAGCTTCGAGGAAGGTCGGGGCTAGGTCGATGAGGTTCACGAAGTCATCGACGACACGTCCACCGACTGTGCCTGCGCCGCGCACGGCGAGGGTGACATGCGTGCCGAAGTCGTAGAGATTGCATTTGCCATGCGGGAAGCCGGGTGCGCCGTGGTCGCCACTGACGACGACGAGGGTGTTGTCGAGTTCGCCCATGGCTTCGAGCTTCTTCAAAAGCACGCCGATGCAGGCATCAAAGGCCATGATCTCACCAAAGTAGCTGGCCAGATCTTCGCGCACCTCGGGCACGTCGGGGAGGAAGGTTGGGAGCTTGCCTTTGAGTTGCTCGGGATCGAGCTTCCAAAGCGCCGCACCGCTGCCTTTGACCCATTTGCGATGCACATTCGTCGGCCCATACCAGAAGCAGAAAGGCTGGTCGGCTTTTCGGTCGGTGATGAAGGCGTCGAAGTTCGCGCCGACTTCATCATAAAGTTCCTGTTTGGCAGCCTCGATGCTTTTGCCTTCGGCGACCATCTTGGTCACATTTTCGGAGAAGTCATTCACCCGGCGCCCTGCCTTTTCATACGCATGTGCCTGCTGGCCGTAGGGTGCATCGGCCGGCGAACCCGGAGACCAGACTTTGTACATCTTGCCAATGTGGTAGCCGCTGTCTTTCAGCAGCAGCGGATAGGCCGGGATGTTCATGTCCCACTTCGCTCCTTGCAGGATTGCGGCACGTCCGGTGCGCCAGAAGTATTGGCCGGAGAGCAAGGAACTGCGGCAGGGCGTGCATGACGGAGCGCAGACGTGGGCATTTTTGAAAAGCACACCCTCCTTGGCGATGCGGTCGATGTTCGGCGTCTGGATGATGTCGTTCAGCGTGCCCTTGCCATCGAGCTGCTGATAGATGCTGGCATAGCGCCCCATGTCATCGGCGAAGCAGAAGAGGATGTTGGGACGCTTGGCCTCCGCAGCGGAGAGCGCGGAGGAGAGGAGAAGACCCAAGGTAAAGAAAGAGAGAAGACGCATGGTGGGTGCCGGTGAACGATGGGCAAAGCGATAGACTTGCAGGGAGCTTTGAATCAAGGCAGCATCGGCGTGTGATCGACGATTATGAAGTGCTGGAACAGGTCGCGGAAGGCTCCCGCAGCACGGTGCATCGTGCCCGCGACCAGCGCAGTGGCCAGATTGTGGCGCTGAAACGGCTGAAGGATGAATCGGGATATCAGG
>JBILPY010000181.1:0-7701 GCA_044373575.1 Prosthecobacter sp.
GCGCGTTTATCAGAAAGAACTGGCCGACGGGGGGCACGCGGTCGGATTTTTCAATCTCGGCACCGAGCCGGTGAGCTTGGAGTTCAACGACTTCGCCAAACTTCACATGTCCGGCAAACAAACCATCCGCGACCTCTGGAGGCAGCAGAATATAGCCACGGTGAATACAGCAACGGATTCACTACCGATGACCATTCCTGCGCATGGCGTTCTGCTCTACAAGTTCACCACGGCAAATTAGTGGCTCCATGAAGTTCTCTATTTTCACCGCCCTGCTGCTCGCGCCACTGGCCACGCTCCACGCCGTGGAGCCACCGCACATCTTGCTTCGCGAGGCATTGCAATACGAGAACATCGGCGACAGCGGACGCGTGCCGGGAACGATCCGGCAGCTTTATCAACATCTGCCAGAGGCGACGGTCACGCTTTGGCCGTGGCAGCTTCATGAACGCGAGCGCGAGATGCTGATACGGGCGTTTCCAAAGCTGCGCATCGCCGAGGGCGAAGTGGATGAGTCAGGCAAGGCCAGCACGCCTGCGTTGGCGGAGGCGTGGAAGGACGCGGACATCTTCATCACGCCAGCACGCCACGCGAAGACCTTCGAGCTTTGGGCCAAATCGGGCAAACCGTATGGCTTCTTCGGCTCGTCATTCGATCCCGTTTCCAACCGCAAGGATCGTCCGCAGGGCGATACCCTGGACGAACTGAGAAACGTCATCGCCGCGCTGCCGAGCGATCATTTCGACGGCCTGTTCAAGCATCGCGAGGTCTTCCATGGCGCGGCATTCATCTTCGCCCGCGACACGCTCTCGCTGCAATACTTGAAGAGCCAGAAACTGAGCACCCCCGTGATCGAGTTCGGTCTCGACGGCACATTTGGCATCGACGTGCGAGATGAAGGCCGCGCCAAAGCCTGGCTGAAACGCATCGGTGTGGAGGAGGGCAAGTTCATCTGCGTGCTGCCGCGTCTGCGCTACACGCCCTACTACCGCGTCCGCAACACACCACGCAACGAGTCGGATTATGCGATCGACGCCATCAACGCTCAACACGCCGACCGCGACCACGCCCCGTTGCGCGACCTCATCACACTCTGGGTGCGCGAGACGGGCCTGAAGGTCATCCTTTGCCCTGAGATGACCTATGAGATCGCCGTGGCGAAAGAGCACCTCCTTGATCCCCTGCCCGCCGATGTGAAACCGAACGTCATCTGGCGCGACATGTTTTGGTCCGCCGACGAAGCCAACTCCGTCTATGCCCGCGCCGTCGCCATCGTCAGTGCCGAGTGCCACTCGCCCATCATGGCCCTCTCGCAAGGCACGCCCGCCTTTTATGTGCGCAACCCCGTGGACACCGTCAAAGGTCAGATGTTCCGCGACCTCGGCCTCGCCGACTGGGTCTTCGAAAGCGGCCACACCACCGGCCAGCAGCTCTGGAACCAACTGAAACCGCTGCATGAAGACCGAGCCGCCGGCCGTGCCCGCGTTCAGGAAGCCATGACCCAAGCCGCCGCCATCCAAAAGCGCATGGTCGAGGTGCTGGCGGAGGCGGTGGAGAAGTATCGTTCCAAAGAGAAGTCGCGGTGAAGCCCATGCTTTTTCCTCGTCGCACACCCGCAGGCATCATGAGCCGACTCGTCCAGCACCTCCGTTATCGCTCGTTTTTTCTCGGGGCGTTGGTGGGCGTGTGGTGCCATGTCTTTGCCATCTTCGCTGCTGCGGATGACTTCACCTCAAGCTCCGACCTCGCCTTGAGCGGTGCGACGGCTGACCTTGAACGGCTCGATGGCACCTCGCCGATGCATTACTGGGTGGCGCAGCAGATGTTCGAACGCGGGGAGAAGGCTGCTGCGCTGAAGATTGTCTCCAGCGGGGTGAAGTTCATGCGGCAGGCAATCGAGAAGCGCGAGGCGGCAAAGAGCACGAACATCGGCGCGAACGGCTTTCTCTACTGGGGCGCGCTGAACTGCTATGTGAAGTGGCATCGGCAGTTCCCGCCGGAGTTGCTGGAGGATTACCGTTATGTCTTCACGCATGCGCACAACTACAAGGGCACGACGAGCAATCTCGGCATGATCCACACGCTGGCCTTGCTGCTGGCGGACAATATCTGGGGCGCGGAGAACTTGCCCAAGGATGGCAAATACGGCCCGCGTGGCGAACGTGCGCTCAAGTGGCTGAATGATCGCGTGGAAAGCATCGCCACACGCGGCAGCGGCGAGTTCGCCTCACGGCCCTACTTCATCTACAATGTCGGCACGCTGCGCACGCTGGACAATGAGTTCGTGCCGGAGGAACTGCGGCGAAAAGCGGCCATGGCTTATGAAATGAGCATCGCCCACGCGGCGGGCACCTGGTTGCGAGGTCATTGGGCCGTGCCGAGCGGTCGCAGCTATCCGGATCAACTGACGCAGCAGCCCACCGGTGGCGCGGCTTTGCTCTGGACCTACTTTGGCGGCGTGCAGCCGAAGTTGGATGCCGCCAGCCAGGCCATCTTTGCCGCAGCGGAGGGTTTTCGCCCGCATCCCATCATCGTGAGGGCCGCCACGGAACGCAGCGAGCCGTATGTGTGCCGCAGCCGGTTCGATGGCGACAAACTTTTCCAAACCACCTTCATGAACCGCACGCACGCCGTCTTCAGCACTGCCGTTTTGCCCGGTGGCAGCGTGTGGGGCCAGACCTATCCCTTCGGCGTCATGTGGGACGAACCGAATGCGGACAAAGGCAGCCATCTCTGGATCACCGTGCCCATGTCCGATGGCAAACCGCTTGGCTACGCCACGCACGGCATCGCCAGCCGTCACGCACAGTTTGTGCAGAATCGCGGCAGCCTGCTCATGGTCACACGCGACCTCGCCAAAGCGAAGTTCCCCTACGCGCTCGGTTTCATCCCCGGCGGCTGGCAGGCGATGACTAACGACAGCGCAGCTAAGGGCCGCATCTACCTACACTACAGCAGCGTCTTGATTGCCATCCACGCCACGCAGCCCTTCGCGTGGGATCCCCAGTCGGGCGTCAGTTCCGGCGGGAAACGCAAGGCCGACTCCGAGTTTCGCATTCGCGGTGAAAACGTGGCCCTCGCGCTCGAAACCGCGCTCCCCGCCGACTTCGGCAACGCCACGCCCAAAGCGCAACTCGCGGCCTTTCGCGACAAGATCCGCGATTCATCCAAAATCACCCCACACACCTTCACCGACCACCATGGCCATCGCATCGAGCGCACGTTTGACGGTAACACCGTCATCAACAGTGAACGCATCGCCTACGAGACCTGGCCCCTGCTGGAGAACCCCTGGATGCGCCAAGAATGGAACGGCGACCTCATTCTCAGCGACGGCAAAACCAAGCGCCACTACGATCTGACCAAGTGGACGATCACGGAGACGAACACCCGATGAAGAACATTCTCGTATCAATGCTACCAGATATTCGCGTGGAGGTGCTGAACCACTGATAGCTGTTCCTGACGAAACACCGTTTTGTCACACAACCCGTCGTTAAAACGACGCATCGGGCGGCTTATGAATACACCGCTTCAATGAAATTCCTCCTTATCTCCCTCATAAGCATCGCCACGGCAAACGTCGTGGCGAAGGAGGTGGTGTTCAGCCCGGAGCAGGTCGTGTTTTTTGAGAAGAATGTGCGGCCGGTGCTCGCAGAGCATTGTTACTCATGCCATGGCGCTGAGAAGGCGAAGAGCGGGCTGAGACTGGATTCGCGGGAGGCGGTGCTGCGTGGCACGGATGCGGGCAAGGTGGTCATCGCAGGTGATCCTGAGGGGAGTTCTTTGATCAAATCCGTGCGTCATGCGCCGGGTGTGGAGCCGATGCCGACGAAGAAGCCGCAGCTCGCGGCGGCGCAGATCGAGGCGCTGGTCCAATGGGTGAAAATGGGGCTGCCATGGCCAAAGGAAGCGGTGGTGACTCAGATCAAACCCAAGTGGCAGGAGCATTGGGCCTTCAAGCCTATCGCCAAGCCCGCAGCACCGAACTCGGTGGATACGCTGGTCGCTGCGAAGCTGGCGAAGGCGGGCCTAGACTTTGCACCAGCGGCGGATGCTGCGGTGCTGTGCCGGAGGCTGCATTTGAGCATCACGGGGCTGCCGCCGAGCTATGAGGAGGTGGAGCAGTTCAAACAAGCGGCAGCGGGAGGCCTGCCGAATGCGGCGGCGGCGTTGATCGACAAGCTGCTGGCTTCCCCGCGCTATGGTGAGCGTGTCGGGCGCATGTGGCTGGATGTGGCGCGCTACGCGGATACCTGGGGCTACGCGGGCCCTGGTGCGGACAATCGTCTGCCGAATGCGCACACGTATCGCGACTGGGTGGTGAAGGCGCTCAACGATGATTTGCCTTACGACCAGTTCATCACGGAGCAGATCGCGGCGGATCATTTGCAGGCTCCCGGCAAGCCGGTGGGTGCGCTGGCGGCACTTGGCTTTCTCACGGTGAATGATTCCTTCGTGGGCGATGGCACCTTGCAGATCGACGACCGCATTGATGTCATCTCACGCGGCTTGATGGGCCTCACCGTGTCCTGTGCACGCTGTCATGATCACAAGTATGATCCGGTGCCGACAGCGGACTACTATGCGCTCTACAGCGTGATGAACAGCTGCATCGTGCCTCCAGAGTTTCCGATCATCAGCGAGGCACCGGATGCGGCGGCAGCAGCGGCGTTTAAGCAGAAGGTGGCGGCCGTGGAGGTGAAAAAGAAGGCGTTCCGCGAGGAGGTCTTCAGCGAGTTGCGCAAGCCGGACAAACTGCGCGACTACCTGCTCTTTGCGCAGCGTGCGACTGCGATGACGCCGGATGCTTTCAAGGCCACAGCTGCCACGGAGATGTTCCGCGAGAGTGTGGCGACGAAGTGGCGGGACTTCCTCACGACCTACGCGCTCGTGCCGCAACCGCACCCCGTGATGCTCGCATGGACAGAGTTTGCGAAGCTACTGGAGCCTGAGTTCGCAGCCAAAGCGCCCGAGGTGGCCCAGCGACTCGCCAAGCCGGAGAGTGGCGCGAATCAAGTGCTGCGAGACATTTTGGCCACTCAACCGCCCCCGAAGACCTTCGCCGATGTTGCCGCGTTCTATCAGCAGGCTTTCCTCGCCAGCGTCAGTGGCCTCGTGCCGGAGAATCCGCCGTGGCTGGAAATGCGCGGGCTGCTGCAAACTCCCATGTCGCCAATGTCGGTGCCTGCGGAGGGCATCGACCAGTTTTTCAACGTGAAGGACAGCCTGCGCATGCAGGAGATCGATAATGAGATCAAGAAGCTCGCTGTCGAAGATCCCGGCGCACCGCTCCGTGCCATGACCATGCAGGATCGCCCGCAGCCTGCGGATGTGAATGTTTTCATCCGCGGCAATTCGGCACGTCAGGGAGCACTCGCACCACGCGGATTCCTGACGATGTTTGGCGGGCGAAAGTTCACGAAAGGCAGCGGCAGGCTGGAGCTGGCCCAGAGCATCACCAGCAAGGAGAATCCGCTCACCGCCCGCGTGATGGTGAATCGCGTGTGGATGCTGCACTTTGGCAAACCTTTGGTGAGCCTGCCCAGCGATTTTGGCATGCAGACGCCGAGACCCGAGCAGGCGGAACTGCTCGATTACCTCGCCGCCACCTTCATGGAGGAAGGCTGGAGCCTGAAGAAGCTGCAACGCCGCATCCTGAACTCGCGCGCCTACCAGCAGAGCTGCGCCAGCACGCCTGACAAGGATGTGAAGGACGCGGAGAACGCTCTGCTCTCGCACTTTAATCGCCTGCGACTCGATTACGAGCAGATGCGTGACTCCACACTCGCCGCCTGTGGCTCGCTGAATGTCGCGAATGCAGGCGGACGCGCCACGCCGCTCGCCGTGCCGGAGGTGGACACCCGCCGCAGCCTTTATCTCTTCATCGACCGTGAAGTGCAGGCCAGCGTGCCCGCCATGTTCGACTTTGCGAATCCTGACATTCACAGCCCCCAGCGCTCTGTCACCACCGTGCCGCAGCAGGCCTTGTTCCTCATCAACTCGCCCTTCATCCAGACGCAGTCCAACAAGCTCGCCGCCACGCTCCAAGCCAGCACCGGAGGCATCGTGGATGCACGCACCATTGAGGCACTTTATCACCATGTGCTGCGGCGCGGACCAAAGCCGGACGAGGCCGAGATGGCGCTGCGCTTCGTGAACAGCGCCCCGCCCACGCCAGCTCCCGCCCCGCAGAGCCCGCTCGCCCAACTCGCGCAGGTGCTGCTCATCGGCAATGAGTTCCAGTTTGCCGACTAACCTTCACCGCCACCTCGCGCCTTTATGTTGTCACCCTCTTCCCTCACCCGCCGCGACATGCTCGGCCGCATCGGCATGGGCTTTGGTGCCCTCGGTCTTGGCGATCTGCTCGCGGAGACATCGGGTATTTCACTCAATCCGCTCGCTGTGCGCCAGCCACCGCTTCCCGCGAAAGCGAAGCGTGTGGTGCATTTGTTCATGAACGGCGGGCCATCGCATCTGGACACCTTCGACCCGAAGCCTTCGCTCGATAAGTATGACGGCAAGCCGATTCCCTCGCAGTTGAAGACGGAGCGTCCGACAGGCGCTGGACTGAGGTCACCGTATGCATTTCAAAAATACGGCCAAAGCGGCATCGAGATCAGTGAGTTGTTCGCCAAGACCGCGCAGCATGCGGACGATCTCTGCATCATCCGCTCGATGCATACGGATTTGCCAAACCACGAGCCATCGCTCGGTTTGCTCAACTGTGGCGAGGCGCGGCTGAATCGTCCCAGCCTCGGCTCATGGATCACTTACGGCCTCGGTTCCATGAATCAAAACCTGCCCGGCTACATCGCCATGTGCCCGGGTGGCATGCCCATCCGCCGCACGAAGAACTGGCAGGCAGGCTTTCTCCCCAGCGCCTACCAAGGCGCCTACGTCAACACCGATCACGAAAGCGTGGACAAACTCGTCGAGTTCATCCGCAACGGCTCACTTGATAGCAAACGCCAGCGTGAGCAACTCGACTTGTTGCTGGCCTTCAATCAGCGCCACCTCGCCGAGCGACAGAAGGACACCCAGCTCGAAGCCCGCATTCAGAGCTTCGAACTCGCCTACCGCATGCAGATGGAGGCCAGCGATGCCTTTGACATCATGAAGGAGCCGGAGGCCGTTCGTCAGATGTATGGCGTGAAACCCGGCCCCGAGGGTTCCTTCGCCCGACAATGCCTCATCGCCCGTCGATTGCTTGAGCGCGGCGTGCGTTTCCTCCAGCTCTGGACCGGCGACGGTCAGCCCTGGGACAACCATGACGATGTGCTCGATCACAAGCCACTCGGCGCCAAGGTGGACCAGCCCATCGCCGCGCTGCTCACCGACTTGAAGCAACGCGGCCTGTTTGATGAAACACTGGTCATCTGGGGCGGTGAGTTTGGCCGCACCCCGGTCGTCGAGCTGCCCACGCCCGGCCTCAACGCCGGCAAACAACGCGGTCGCGACCACAATCCCTACGGTTTCACCACTTGGCTCGCCGGAGGCGGTGTGAAGCGCGGCCACATCCACGGTGCCACCGATGAGTTCGGCTTCGCCGCCGCCGAAAAGCCCGTCCACATCCGCGATCTCCACGCCACCATCCTGCACCTGCTGGGCTTCGATCATCACAAGTTCACCTACCGCTACGCCGGCCTCGACTACCGCCTCACCGGCGTCGAGGAAGGTCCAAAAGTAGTCACGGAACTG
>JBILPY010000182.1:0-7663 GCA_044373575.1 Prosthecobacter sp.
GATCGCAAGAAAGAAGGGTACTTCTGAATGAAACGAGAATTAGCTGACATCACCACCTCCCAAGATACATATGGACATTCTCGTTAATCCTACCGAATCCAGCCTGCTTCGCTTCACTACTGCCGGTAGTGTGGACGATGGAAAAAGCACACTCATTGGACGACTTCTTTACGACTCGAAATCCATCTTTGAAGATCAGCTTCTTGCTGTTGAGGAATCCTCAAAGCGCCGCGGCGATGCGCATGTGAACCTGGCCCTTCTTACCGATGGTCTTCGTGCAGAACGTGAGCAAGGAATCACGATTGATGTTGCCTATCGCTACTTTGCGACACCAAAGCGCAAGTTCATCATCGCGGATACTCCTGGTCATATTCAATACACGCGCAATATGGTTACAGGCGCATCCACCGCCGACCTTGCCATCATTTTGATTGATGCACGGCTGGGGGTTATCGAACAAACGATGCGACACACTTATCTCGCAAGCCTACTGCGCATCAACCAAGTCGTCCTAGCCATCAACAAGATGGACCTCGTGGACTTCGATCAAGCTGTCTATGACAAGATCTTAGCGGATTACATGGCATTCGCTCAAGGTCTCGAGTATACGCCGAATATATGCCCTATTCCCATGAGCGCCCTCAATGGCGACAATGTCGTGGACCATTCCCAGAATACGCCCTGGTATAGCGGCCCCAGCCTCCTTGAGCATCTTGAGACTGTGCAAGTGCATGCGGAAACAGCAGCCGATAAAGCGCGCTTCCCTGTACAGTGGGTGATTCGCCCCATATCCGACCAGGAGGATGCGAAGCTTGGTAATCTCCACGATTATCGCGGCTTTGCTGGACGTATGGCCAGCGGCACGTTCCGTCTCGATGATGAGATTCTTGTTCTGCCATCGGGTATGAAATCGCGCATTACCGGCATCCATACCTTTGCGGGCGCTCAAGAAGAGGCTGTCCCACAACTCAGCTATAGTATTACTGTCGCCGATGAGATCGATACCAGCCGTGGCGGCATGATCGTGAAAGTCTCCGAGCCTGTGTATGTTGGTCATGAGTTCGATGCCATGATCTGCTGGTTCGCAGACAAAAAGACATTAAAGTCCCGTGGACGTTTCCATCTGCGCCATACGACCAACGAAGTCCGTGCGGTCGTCACGGAGGTGCTTTACAAGGTGAACATTAGCACCCTTGAGAAGTCACAGGAAAGTCAGGAGTTTGCTCTCAATGATATTGGATGCATCCGCATCCGAACATCAGCCCCTGTTTTTTTTGATGCTTACGCTGAGAATCGCATAACGGGAAGCTTTGTGCTTGTCGATGAGCAGACCAACAACACCGTTGCGGCAGGCATGATACTAAAGCCGATTGTGGATGCGTTTGATGAAGAGGCTGAAGTCTCCATCTGACTATAATTGGGTGGGCGCCGGGGATCTCCCGGCGCTGAATACATTGACATGAGGGTTGCTCAGTCCACGATTTCAAAAATCGCCTCAACCTCGACGGCGGCACCCGTGGGCAGTTGGGCAAATCCCAGCGCGCTACGAGCATGATAACCATCGCCGTCTTTGCCGAAAATGGTGTGCAGCAAGTCTGAACAACCATTGATGACGAGATGCTGATCAGTGAACTCAAGGGTGGAATTCACACAGCCCAGAACTTTAATCACTCGCAAGCCGTTGAGTGTGCCATGAGTGTTCCAGACTGATCTGAGAACCTTCTCGGCACAGTTCCGGGCGGCTTGGTAGCCTTCTTCCACGCTTAGCCCAGCTCCGAGTTTGCCCTTCAGATCACTGACATGGCCTGAAGTGATTAGTTGATTGCCTGAACGGATGCACAAATTGAGGTAGCCTGGCGTTTGCTTTTCGAACGTGATTCCCTGGGCTTCGGCGATATTTTGGTAGGACATGGTGTTGGAGGAAATACTCCAAACGATGCCGAAGCTAAATTTCAACACCGTTGTCAGCAGAAAGGCTGGAAAACTTCTATTTAGGAAGGTGAAACCTACTTGAGAAGCTACTTGCCAAATCAGACATGACCCCCATATTCGCCACCCCTTATGGACATCCTGATCGGCATTCTCACGGTGGTCGAAGTCATCGTCTGCCTCCTCCTCATCCTTCTCGTTCTCATGCAGCGCCCTCGCCAGGAGGGACTCGGTGCCTCTTTTGGTGATGCCGCCATGACTCAACTCGTCGGTGCTCAGACCACCAACGTCCTTCAAAGAGGCACTGTTTATCTCGCGGTGATTCTCTTTGTTCTGACGCTCTCACTTGCGGTGCTCACCACTCGGAAGCAGACCGCAGGGCATGCCAGCAAAGTCTTTCATGAGCCACCACCAGCGCCTGCCGCTCCTGCTATTCTGGCTGCCCCTGCTGTGACACCTCCGGCTGTTGAGCCGAAATTGGCTCCCGCAAGTCCAGCAAAAGCTCCAGAGACCGCCAAGGCTGGCGGCGCTGCCAAGTCGGAGGCCTCGAAAGCACCCGAAAGCAAACCTGCGGCAGTCCCAGCTATGAAAGAGCCTGCTGAGCCGAAAGCAGTCACCCCGGTTGTTCCAGTTCCCGCACCGGCACCTACTGCCACGCCAGCATCCGTCGCGCCAGCTGTTCCAGCTACGCCGACACCCGCTCCGGCCCCAAAGAATCCGTGATTCGTTTCAGCCCGCCTCTGCAATCAGGGCGGGCTTTTTTTGACAAGCCTTGCCACAACCATGACTGGCGGATCGATCCATCACCCGCTCGCACTTCGGTTCGGCATGGTTTTGTCGGTCCTTGTTCTTACCCTTTTTGGGGCTCAGTCGCAGGCGGCAGAAACCATCCGTTGCCAACTCGCAGATGGGTTTGATTTCCCGGTCGGCAAGCCCAACGCCGTGGGATATTACAAGTTCCGCGGTTACTGGCCGAACGGGCATTTGGGCGAGGATTGGAACGGTCGTGGCGGAGGTGACAGCGACCTAGGTGCCCCGATTTACTCGACTGCGCGCGGAGTTGTCGTAATTTCAGAAAACATCGGCGCAGGTTGGGGAAATTGCATTGTTATCCGACACGCTTATCGTGACGAAACGGGTAAGATATCCATGGTGGACAGTCAGTATGGTCACCTGCACCAGCGCATCGCCAAGGTCGGCCAAGTGGTAGAAAAAGGCCAGTTGGTCGGTACCATGGGTAGCAACAACGGCATGTATGCTGTGCATCTCCACTTTGAGATGCGCAAGAACCTCCGCATCGGCATGAACCGCAGCCAGTTCGCTCGTGACAACACGAACTACTACAGCCCGACCGACTTCATCAACAAGCACCGCGTCCTGCCCACCAACTTCACGAAATACCCGATCCCCACTCGTCTCTTTTCACCTTATGGTCGCTCCATAGCTGATGCTCGCAGTGATGATGGTGGTCCGAGCGTTCAGGTGCCTACATTGCCAAACAATACCATCCGTCCAGCGCTGCCTGCCAGTGGGCCTTCAGACGAAGATGAAGACTTCTGGGGCAAACTCCGCAATCGCTTGAAGCAGGGCAAACTCACACCAGGGCCCACTCCGGAAAACTGAATCCATCAGTCAGCGTCCCTTGGTATTGGCCCCCCCCGGGATGCTGGCCGCCCTAGACCAGATGCCTGATTTCGTCTGCCTGGCCTTCTCATCAAGAGCTTTCAGTTCAGCCATGTAAGCCGGTTGGTCGCGGCGATCATCAGGCAACTCCGTCCGCAGGCCGCCCACTCGGGCAAAACCGCGCCTCACCAGCAGATCCGCCAGATAGACAGGTCCCTCAGGTTGCTCGACCTTGATCACAGCATAATAGCGTACCGTGTACGGTACACGTTCCCAGCGCGTGAGCACGTTGAAATGTCTCTCCTTCAGTAGATCTGTCACATACTTGGCGGCGTCCTTGCCGACATCGATGATTGCTTTTTCAGACACCCCTCCGAACCAACGCCCCTGCTCCGCTACACGTTGGGGGTGGTCCATCGTCGTCTCCAGAGCATCCACAAAGTAGAGGACGAAAACATACTCCTCATTCCCATAGCGAATACGCAGGGTGTCCGCCTCATTCGCCTGGCTCTCCACAAGGACGGGAGCAGGCAGGATTTGAAATTTTTCCACAGGCAGTTTCGGCACGCCACCTTCATCAGGAGTCGTGTGTCCGGGCACTCCGGCCACTGGAATTTTCACAGCGGGTAGTGCTTGTGGCTGCTTGCCGCGCATGGCGATCCCCACCAGCACAACCACCAACAGCAGCATGAAGGTGATCGCAAGATTGAGCAGCGCGGTTCGAAAGGGCATGACGGAATAAGTGGGGCAAGATAGTCCGGGAAATGCGGCTCGGCTCAAGTGTTTAACCGCGCCAGTCTCACTGTAGCTTCTGCAGCCACTTTAAATAAGTCGTCGCGGAGGCATCCAGATTCTCCAAGCCACCGCCTCCACGCAGCGGGGAGCACATTTCAAACACCGCCGTGCCGTCGAATCCTCCCTCCTTCAGCCCTTGGAAGAAGGCGGCGTAATCGATGAACCCCGTGCCAAACGGCACTGCGCGCACCCAATCGACCGGCTGGCGCTCGTAGTTCACCAGCTCCGGCATGTAGCGATGCCGCGGCACGCGGATGTAATCGGCATTCGTTGTGATGATGGTGTGCGGTGCCGCCATCTTCGCAGCTTCATAAAGTGATTCTCCGCGCAGGGCAGGGGACCAGGCATCAAAGCCCAGCTTGCAGTTCGGGCGGTCGATTTCCGCCAGTAGCTCCAGCAGCGCACCAGTATGCAGACCGATGTCATGGTGGTTCTGAATCGCGATCGTCGTCCCATGTGCCGCAGCCCGGTCACACATCTCGCGGATGGCGGTCACACAGCATGTCCATTGTGCCTGGAGATCCTGCCCATCCATTTCATACGCCGTGAAAATCCGCACCACCTTCGCTCCGAGTTGTGCAGCGATGTGCGCGAGAGACTCGACATAAGCGATCTGAAACTCCAGATGTGGCACTTCGCCACCAACACCCGTGGGCTGGACCAGATTCGTGTAGGCGGCGATCACATCGCACTTCACTTTGGCCATGTTCAGCGCCTCCTGAATCGGCCTGATAAACTCAGGGGTCGCATCTAGCGGAGATAGATGCGGGCGCTTCCCCGCAATCATCACCGAGCCAAATCCAAGTCTGCCCGCATGGTGAATGAAGTCCGTCAGACTCAAGGTCGATTGCCCCCAGAAGCCTGCGTAGCTGATAGAAAAGAGGCTGGGTGTCATGGTGCGATTATTTGAGTTCCTGCAAAACTTTCAGCGCCTTCGTTTCAAAGATCCTCTGCCACTCTGGAGCCACGAGCGTGTCGCAGTCCTCCTGCGCGTAGCCAGTGTTGTTTCGCTGCTGCATCGTCGGAGTGTAGTAGATGTAGCCGTTCGTATAGCCTGCGACATACGCGTTCGTGTCTTTCGCCGCCTTCTTGATGTTCAGCCCGACCTGCACCGTGAGTTCACCAGGAAAAGTGACCAGCTTGAAGTCACCGACGCACAGCCCGCAGACCTCGACATCAAGCGTGGGTTTGCCTGCCGCATGAGTCTCGGCGAGATGCCTTTTCAGCAAAGCTAGATTCGTATTCAGTCGCGTCAGTCGCTCCATGATTTGGATGTTGCCCAGGTAGCTCTCCACCACCGTCCGATTGTCTGCATCGAACTGGTTGATGCCCTTCCGGTCGAGCGTCTGATCATGCAGGTAGCTCTGCGAATGATGCGACGGTTGCTCGGGCCAAAGCCTATGCTGGAGGAGCAGCGGCAGGAAGGCCTTGAAGTTGATGTTTGTCGGCTTCAGCGCGGTCAGCAGCTTCTTCTGCTCAACTTCGATGTTGGAGATGCGTTTCTCATAATCTGCTGCGCGGGGTAGGGGAATGACCTCGCGGCTCACCTTCAAGCTGCCTTCCGACTTTGTTTCGATCTTCCGTGCGGAGCCCAGCACAGTTGCCCCCAGCATCGTCCCGAGCGGCTCAGCATCTGCCGGACGTGTGACTTCCTTGTAGCGTACGGGATTGATGTCCCCGCCACAGCCCTGAACAAAGAATGCCATCGCACCGCCGCCAAGTGCTTCCTCGATGACCTTGGAGGCAAAGCCTGGGTAGTCCGCCGAGTTGCCCTTGCTCGGTGGATTCATGATCGGGTGGCAGGCGAAGTTATACACGACGGCCAGCGGCGTGCCGTCTGCACGATCCAGCTTTAGCAGCCCGATCTGAGTATCAATGGGACCCACGCTCGCCACATCTTCATCGCGCGGCATTGAATAGGCTCGGCGCATGTCCACCTCGCTGCCGTCCTTCATTAGAAGGCGGCGATTTTCACTGATCCGGGTCTCCGAGCCACTGCCCGTGCCCACCTTCACCGTCGTCATATTCTTCGCCGCTTCCTTCACCGCCTGGATCACTAGCTGAGCCGTGTCCGCACGGATGACGCCGTGGCAATGGCTCGCATTGATGATCACGCTTTCGGGCGGAATGCCCGCCTCTTTTTCCAACTGCCCGCGCACCGCAGCCAGGAAGCCGTTCCCGATCCGCCCGATCTCGCCAATCGCCACAGCATCCACCGTGATCAGCACCGCCGTGGTCTCGCCATTCTTCAAAACCAGCGCTTTGGCAAAGCACGGATCATTCACCGGCACTGTGCGGTCCGTGATGTCGATCTTGGCGGTGCCTGCGCGGAGCTCGGCGGCGTGGATGGACGCAGTGGCTAACGCAAAAATGCAAAGGATGGTGGCGGAGAGATTCATGGCGATCCTACAAAACGAAGATGGGAGCGGAGTTTCAGTCACGTTCTTTGGCTTCCACCAGCCAACCTCATGGAAACTCCGCTCACGCCCCTCGATTTCGCCCGTCGTGCCCGACGCCTCTATGCTGATCGTGAAGCCCTCGTCGATGGCGGGCATCGCTTCACCTACCGGCAGTTTTTTGATCGGTGTGACCGTTGGTCATCGGCTTTGCAGAAGCTCGGTGTGCAAAAGGGAGACCGCGTCGCGCTGATCTCGCCGAACACACATTCGCACCTTGAGGCCTACTACGCCGTGCCCCAGATCGGAGCCGTCACCGTGCCGATCAATTTCCGCCTCACCGCGGACGACTTCGCCTACATCCTCAGACACAGCGGCGCACGGGTGATCTGTGTGCATGAAGATTACCTCGAAGCCGTGGACCGTATCCGCGATCAGGTGCCGGACGTGCAGCACTTCGTCGCCCTCGAAGGCAGCAATGAGGGCTGGCTCGACTACGAAGCCACGCTCTCCGCCGCGCCAGTGCAATTCGAGCCTGTCACTATTCAGGAGACGGACATGATCTCGCTGAACTACACGAGCGGAACCACAGCGAATCCGAAGGGCGTTATGGTCACGCACCGCAACACCGCGCTGAACATCATGGGCCACCTCATGCACACGCGCATCACCAGCGCGGACCGCTATCTCTGGGTGCTGCCCATGTTTCATGCGAACGGCTGGTGCTTCACCTGGACGATGACCGCCGTGGGCGCGCGCCATGTATGCCTGCGCAAGGCCGATCCAAGGGCCATCTTTGAAACCATCGCACGTGAAGGCATCACCATGCTCTGCGCCGCGCCGACCATCCTCATCAGCATCGCCAATGCTCCCGAAGAGCTGCGCAGGAGTGCTCCACGCGGCGTGCGCGTCTTCACCGC
>JBILPY010000262.1:0-6209 GCA_044373575.1 Prosthecobacter sp.
CACGCTGTTTCGGCTTTTCGATCTCGGCGGTGCGGCTTGGGACGGGTGTTGAGGCTGTTTTGACCCATGCGCCAGAATCCTTGGCAGCTTCGGCTGGGGCATTGAAAGGCTGGGATTCGGCTTCTGACTGTTTGGATGAGGAGGGAAGTCGTTCGGTGGTGGACGGAGAGCAGCACCTGACCCGCCGATAACGCCCTCAAAACCTCACCCGCAGATACGTCCCGATCACGGATTCGTGAATCCAGGTCTCCTTGGGCATGATGGAGTCGATCATGTAGAAGACATCGAGATCGGCGCGCTTGCCTGCTTTGAAAGTTAGCCCGAGTGGCACGACGCGGTTCTCGGTGCATTGGCCGCGATCCACGTTCACCAGCCATTCGTTGCTGACAAAAAGGCGTGTCCAGGGGCCGATGGCATGGGGCAAAGTCCAGCCGAGCTGAATGCGATGACGGAAGCGGCCTGCCTTTAGGGACTCCTCTTCATTCCAGGGCCATTCCATGCGGTTGCGCCAGTCGATCCGCAGATGCGCTGTGATTTCGAGGTGCGGGTTCAGCTCCAGCTCGGGGCGCAGTTGCCAGTGGCGCTCGTTGGAGACGGTGTTCTCCAGATTCAGCACGGAGAGGCCGATCCCTGAATCCAGCCAGGGCAGAAGCTCCTGCTTGTAGCGCGGGCTGACGAGTTGGGTGTGCGGACCGTCTTCCGAGTCCTCGCGATTGGCGAGAAAAACACCCGCGCTCCGTCCCGGCTGCTGCCAGAACTCCAGCCATGACCACGCCCACCATTCATCGGCATGTAACGGTGAATGAAGGAGCAATATCAGACCCATGAGCCCCAAGTGTGTTCGCATCCTTCTACCCTAAGCAGTTCCAAGGCCAGATGTCCCTGAGGAATCGCTGGCATGATCCGCATTCGTCATTCAAAGATTCGTCTCTTCCCATGCCCGTCCCACTCCTCGACGTCAACGCCCAGAACCACCCGCTCGAATCCGAACTCCAGGCCGCCTTTAGTCAGGTGCTGAAGCATGGACGCTTCATCATGGGGCCGGAGATGGAGATCTTTGAAAAGGAGATCGCGGCGATGACCGGTGCGAAGCACGCGCTGTCCGTCTCTTCAGGCACGGATGCCCTGCTGCTGGCGCTTATGGCGCTGAACATCAAACCCGGCGACGAAGTGCTCTGCCCGGCCTTCACCTTCTTCGCCACGGCCGGGGCGGTTTCCCGTCTCGGTGGGGTGCCGGTGTTTACGGACATCTGCCCGATCTGCTTCAATCTCGATGTGAACGATGCCCGCGCGAAGATCACCTCGAAGACCAAGGCCATCATTCCCGTGCATCTCTTCGGTCAATGTGCCGACATGGACCCCATCCTGGCTCTGGCCAAACAACACGGGCTTCGTGTGGTCGAGGACGCCGCGCAGTCCATCGGTTCGCAGTATAAAGGTCGCCAGTCCGGCACGATGGGGGACTTCGGCACCTACAGCTTCTTCCCCAGCAAGAACCTCGGCGGCTTCGGCGATGGAGGCATGTTGGTGACGAATGATGATGAGCTGGCCGAGTTTGCCAAAGTGCTGCGCAATCACGGTGCGAAGCCGAAGTACTACCATCACTACGTGGGTGCGAATTTCCGCATGGACACGCTGCAATGCGCCATGCTCAGTGTGAAGGTGAAGCGCTACGCCCAATTTACCGCTGAGCGTCAGCGCAATGCCACGCACTACACCGCCGAGCTGCTAAAGCTTCCCGGCGTGGTCCAGGCTGATCCGGCCCACTGCAAATGTGTCAACGCCCAGGACACCTGGCTGGCGGCACAGAATGCCAAGATCGTGCTGCCCGTGGCCTACGCGCACAACGACCACATCTGGAACCAATACACGCTGCGTGTGCTCGGTGGGAATCGCGATGCCCTGCGCGATCATCTCACGGCAAAGAAGATCGGCTGCGAGGTCTATTACCCCGTCACGCTGGATCAGCAGCAGTGCTTCGCCGATCTGCCGGAGTCTTCACGTACGGGCTGCGAGATCTCGCATCGCCTCGCCAGCGAGGTCATGAGCATCCCCATCTACGGTGAACTCACCGAGGATCAGCGGCTCGAAGTCATCGCCGGAATCGCTGAGTGGGTGGCTGCGTAGTAGCAGTCACTTCACCCGCTTCATCTGGAAGGTGCCCTTGTCCTTCGCGCACTGGTAGCAGGCGTTGAATTCATCCCCCTTCACCGTGCCGCAGTAGGTGTAGCGGCCACCGGCCCAGTTTGGCATATCATGCTGACCCGTGAAGGTGCTGCTGCCCTTGCCGTCCTTCACGCGATGATCGGTGAGGTAGGAACCACTCAGGATGTTTCCCCAGGTGGCGTGGTAGCGGAAGGCATGATCACCCTCGGCATTCTTCACCGGCCCAACCACGGCACGGAGGCGACCATGGTGACCGTTCACATCGCTCTTCCAAGTTCCCTGCCAGGCACCCTCGACACCGGGCTTCGGCCCTTGTTTCACAGCGGCTCTCCATTCGCGATGGAAAGTCATGGAGCAGGAGGAAAGGAGCAGGGCGGTGATGAAGAGAAGAAGAGAGCGTGTCATGACGCACGCTAAACGCTTCCAACGGGCCTTTTGTTACCAGGGATGATGTCCATGTGCTGAGATGTGCCCGAGGCATATAAACCTTGCCACCGCTGGCGTACTTCCCTAGCCTCCGCGCTCTTTTATGAAATCACCCGCCGCCAAGAAAATGTTCGTCATGATGGTCCTCGAGTTCTTCATCTGGGGGGCCTGGCTGCCGCTCATCTGGGGTTACATGGGAGCGGATGGATTGAAGTTCACGGAGGTTCAAATTACCTTGGTCGGCAGTGCTTTTGTCATCGCCTCCATCGTTGGCATCTTTTTCAGCAATCAGTTCGCGGACCGCAACTTCGCGGCGGAGAAATTTATGGCCTTCAGTCACCTCGTCGGCGGGCTCGCCATCCTCGGGATGTACTTCGTGAAGGACTTCAATACCTTCTTCGGCCTCATGCTCGTCCACTCGTTGCTCTATGTGCCGACGATCTCCGTTTCGAACTCCATCGCCTTCACGCATTTGAAGGACGCGCAGAAGGAATTCGGCCTCGTGCGTATGGGTGGCACCATTGGCTGGATCCTCGCCGCCTGGCCTCTCTACTTCATCCTTCAGGGGAAGACCGGCGTCGATGCCGTGACCGCCAGCCGGAACATCTTCCTCATCTCCGGTATCGCTTCGCTCGTGCTTGCTGTTTTCAGCCTCAGCCTTCCTCACACGCCTGCCAAACCCGCAGCCGCTGGCGAGGGCGGATTCGCCTGGATCAAGGCGGTGAAGTTCCTCAGCAAGCCCTACTTGCTCGTGCTCTTCATCGTTACCTTCATCGACTCGACGATCCACAATGGCTACTTTATCATGGCGGGTAGTTTCCTGGGTAGCAAGACGGTGGGCATCTCCCCTGAATGGATCATGCCCGTGATGAGCATCGGCCAGATCGCCGAGATCGCGACGATGGCCATCCTCGGCTGGTTCCTCTCGAAGATGGGTTGGAAGACCACCATGATCCTCGGCATCCTTGGTCATGCTGCACGCTTCGCCGTCTTCGCCTTCATGCCGCAGAATCAGACGATGATCATTCTCGTGCAGGTGCTGCACGGCATCTGCTACGCCTTCTTCTTCGCCACACTCTACATCTTCATTGATGCTGCCTTCCCGAAAGATGTGCGCTCCAGCGCTCAGGGGTTGTTCAACCTCCTCGTGCTCGGCATCGGTGACTTCGCCGCAAAGTTGTTCTTCATCCCGCTTCAGGGCAAGCTCACCGTCGATGGCGTGGTGAACTACAAGGAGCTCTTTCTCTGGCCCACCGGTCTCTCCCTCGCCGCCGCCGTGCTGCTCCTCATCGCCTTCTATCCACCGAAGGAACTCGATGCGCCCTGCGAGGTGTCGCATTGAGTTATCTGAGTGTGTCCAAGTTGCGCGCCCTTGTGCGTGGCTGAGGAAAAATCTTCGACAAAGCACGCGCTGCCTTGCGGGATGGCTGTGGGCTTCTATTCTGGCAGACTCATCATCATGAAAATCGCCCAGAAACCTTATCGCGTCGGCATCGTGGGTGCCGGTCCTGCTGGAGCCACCCTTGCCGCCCTGCTCGCCAAGGAGGGCGTGGATGCTGTGTTCTTCGATGATGGCAAGCGCCCGGACATGGTCGTCGGTGAGTCGCTGATTCCCCGTCTCGTCACCGTTTTCCGCCGCATGGGCATCGAGGATGAGGTGGCGAAGCTCGGCACCTACAAGCCCGGCGTGACCTGGATCTTCGATGAAAATGACGCGCTGGAGCTTTCCTTCACCGCCATGCGCGGCGTGCTGCCGACCTACGCCTACAATGTGCCGCGCAAACCTTTCGATGACCTCATCCATGAAAGCGCTCTGAAGGCTGGCGCACGCTTCATCCCCTGCACGGTGAAGCTGCAAACCGGCCTGACGGAGCGTGGCGAAGTCGTGCCGCAGCTCGCGCCTGAGACGCTCGCACTCGTCCCCGACTGGAATGGCAAACAGCCCGACCTGCTCGTGGATGCCAGTGGGCGCCGTCGCTTATTCGCGAAGCTGCTGGGACTGACGGCCAAGATCGGCAAGCGCAAAGATGTGTCCCACTTTGCCCATTACGAGAACTGCATGATGCCAAAGCCCGCCGGACAGACCATCATTACCCGTCTGAAACACGGCTGGTCCTGGCGCATTCCGCTGCTCCATGCTCTCTCGATCGGAGTCGTCGTCGATAAAGAGCACGCCAAGAGCTACGGCAGCACCGCTGAGGAGCAGCTTGAGGCGATGATCGATCAAAACAAGCCGTTGGCGGAAGCCTGCATGGAGCGGAAACGCATCACGCCGGTGACGACCTATGCGAATTACCAGCTCATCTCCGATCAGGGCCACGGCGAAGGCTGGGTCTGTGTCGGCGATTCCTTCGGCTTCGTCGATCCGATGCTCTCTCCAGGCCTCTGCATGGCCATGACCTCCGCCGAGCAGCTCGCCGATGCCATCGTGCAAAACCGTGCCACCCAGTGGGATCGTGCTTTCCAGGCCTATCTGGTCTGGTTCCGCGAGCAACTGAAAGCCTGGCAGGAGCTCGTGGACATCTTTTATGGCGGCCAGATCTTCGCCCTCCAGCGCACCGGCACGGAGATGTCCCGCCGCTTCCCTGGGAAGTTCAGTGAAATCATGCAGCGCCACTTTGAGAAGAACATCTCCGGCATGGCCGGTGGCGGGCTTACCACCCACCTCTACAGTCGGAATCTCCTCCGCTTCATGACCCGCTTCGGCATCTACGGCCACGAGCCATCCGACTTCGCCGTGGTGTGATGCGGGCTATTCCCGGAACTCCTCTTTGTCTGGAATGCGCGTGAAGGCGATCTTCGTGCCCGAGAAGGTCTTCACCTGACTGGGCACAAAGCCCACCGCGATGCTGTCGCGGCCGTAACGTTGGTTCAGCGTGTCCATTACGGAGGAGAGCTTTTCACGGCGGGCGACGTCTTCCGGGCTCACCAGGCTCATCTCGGGGAAGAGTTCCAACTGCTCAGGCGTGGAGTTCGCTTCGAGGTCGAGCAGGGTCACCGCCACCTTTTTCACCCGTGCCCAGCGCACCTGCCCCATGACCACGGGCCAGAGCTGCTCCAATGTTTGCATGAGCGTGAAGGTATCCGAGACGTGTCGTGGCAGACGCATGTCCACATCACCCCGGGTACGATCTTCGGTGCGCACACTCAGGCTCACCAGGCTCGTGCGGTAACCTTCACGCCGCATGCGGCTGGCAGCCTTAAACAACAGCCGCCGGGCCACCACCACCGCTTCCGGCGGCTTCCGAAACTCGGGTGCCAGCACATGGCTGTGCCCGATACTCCGCGTCTGCGCGGCGAAGTGGCCGAGATCTTCCCCATGCAGTTCGTGCCAGAAGCGGTCTCCGCCCACGCCGCCCCACACCTGCCGCAGATCCTCTGGGGCGGCATTCCATAGATCTTCGATGGTCAAAATACCCGCTGAATGAAGGCGCGGCTCCATCCGCCGACCCACGCCACAGAGGTCCGTGAGCTTCCAGTGTGTAATCTTTTCCGGCATGTCTTCCAATCGCAGCACGGTCAGCCCATCCGGTTTCTGCATATCGCTGGCCAGCTTTGCCAGGAAGCGGTTCGGCGCGATGCCGATGGAGCAGGTGATGCACTCGCCCACTTTCTTT
>JBILPY010000183.1:0-7560 GCA_044373575.1 Prosthecobacter sp.
AGCCGCGCACGCAGGCCATCGCGGAGATGCTTCTCGGATCGAAGATCGAATGCCTCGTCGAGCCCAGCCTCGCCGCCGCACGCTGGAAGAAACTCGTCTGGAACATCCCCTTCAACGGACTCTCTATCGCCGCTGGAGGTATCGACACCGCCGACATCCTAGCCGATCCCGCGCTGGAGCAACGCGTGCGTGACCTCATGCACGAGATCATCTCCACCGCCCGCGCCATCGGCCATGCCGTGCCCTTCGATCTCATCCCCGACATGATCGAGCGAACCCGCACCATGACTCGCTACCGCCCCTCCTCCCTCATCGACTTCGAAGAAGGCCGCGAAGTCGAGCTCGAACCCATCTGGGGCGAGCCCGTGCGTCAGGCCCAGACCGCCGGGCTGCCCATGCTCCATGTCAGCGAGCTTTATCGGCAGTTGAAAGCCCTCGTCTCCGCTCGTTGAATCATCGCATGAGCCTCGCTTTGATTCAAAACGCCCGCCCCGAAACCGCCATCGTGCTTGGCTCAGGCCTTGGCAGTGTGGTGGATGACTTCGGCATCGAAGCAGAGGTTTCATTCGCCGATGTGCCCGGCCTCAGCGCCTCCACCGTGCCGGGTCATGCCGGTCGTCTGGTGCTTTGCCGCATCGCTGAAAAGCCCGTGCTCATCGCGCAAGGGCGGCGGCATTTGTATGAAGGCATCAGCGCCCACGAAGTCACCGCAGGCATCCGATTCATGCATGGGCTCGGGGTGAAGCGTGTGGTGCTCACGAATGCTGCGGGCGCGATCAAAGACTCCATGGCTGTCGGCGAGCTGATGCTGATCACCGATCATCTGAACCTCCAAGGCACCACGCCCCTGCTCGGCGGGGCGCATTTTCATGACATGAGTGAGGTGTACTCGGCCGCATGGCGCGCACGCTTCATCGCTGCTGCTGCGCAGCTTCAGATGCCGCTGCATGAAGGGGTGTATGCAGCGCTGCTCGGTCCGCAATACGAGACGCCCGCCGAGATCCGCATGCTGCGCACTCTGGGGGCGGATGCCGTCGGCATGTCCACCGTGCCCGAGGCCATCCAGGCTCGCGCGCTCGGCATGGAAGTCGCCGGAGTCTCCATGCTCACCAACTGGGCTGCCGGTCTGAAGCCGCAGACGCTCGATCACAGCGAAGTCGTGGCGGTGGGAAAGCAGGCCTCCGTGCAGCTCGCGGCGCTATTGCGGGAGGCACTGTAGGGCGTGCCATTCGAAGCCGGGCGACAAAAGGCTGAGCTCATCCTTCGCTCTTCGAACTACGGAGGGCATTCTTCGCCTCCTACCGTCGGCGAAGAATGGCGGAGAGGGTGGGATTCGAACCCACGGTGACCTTTCGACCACGTCAGTTTTCAAGACTGAAGCCATAAACCACTCGACCACCTCTCCAGATGCACTGCGGCATTGATGACTTAACGAAATCCGGGGCTTCTGCCAACAGGAACTTTCGTTGCTGCGAAAGCTCACGATAGAGGGACTATCGTTTCCTCGTAACTGCGCGCCCCATTTCCCATGCGTCTTCTCCTGCCCTTCACCCTCGCCGCCAGCTTCGCGGTCCATGCTGCCGATAAAAAAGAGCCACCGATGGCTCCGGGGGGCGTTTATCGCGCTCATGACATGCAGCGGCCACGCCCGCCAGTGATCACGCCGCCAGGCTTCAGCACGCAGGATAAGGCAGGAGCCGCGCCTTCGGACGCCATCGTGCTTTTTGACGGAAAAGACCTCTCGAAATGGAAGGCGGACCCGCGCAAAGACACGCCTCCGGGCGATGACAAGCCGCGCTGGAAGGTCGATGGCGGCTACATGGAGATCACCCCGAAAAGCGGCGGTATCCGCACGCGGGAAAGTTTCAAGGGTGACTACCAACTCCACATCGAGTGGCGGACGCCGGATATCGTGGTGGGGAAAAGCCAGGGCCGTGGCAACAGCGGTGTGTTCATCGGCGGCTTCCCGGAGATCCAGGTGCTCGACTCGTATGAAAACGACACCTACCCCGATGGTCAGGCCTCAGGCCTCTACGGCCACTATCCGCCCATGGTGAATGCCAGCCGCAAGCCCGGCGAATGGCAGACCTACGACATTATGTTCGAGCGCGCTCAAAAAGGCGGCAAAGCCCGGCTCACCGTCATCCACAACGGCGTCGTTGTGCATTACCTGCGTGAGTTTGAAAGCACGGCCCAGGAGGGAGATCTCGCGCTTCAGGACCACAACAACCCCGTGCGCTATCGCAATATCTGGCTGCGGCCACTGCGGGTCGATTCAGATGCCAAAGGCACCAAGCCCACGGCAGCAGCTGCTGCGCCCAAAGCGGCTCCAGCGGCCAAGGTCATCCAGATCAAGACGATGACCGCACAGATGAAGTATGACCAAAGCGAGTTCACCGTGCGCCCCGGAGAGCCCGTGAAGGTCATCTTTGAAAATGGTGACGATCTGCCTCACAACCTCGTCTTTTGCCAGCCCGGCACCGACACGGCTACGATGGCCCTGAAGCAGATGGAGAAGCCCGAAGAAGCCCTGAAACGCAACTGGCTGCCCGACGATCCACGCATCTGGGCACACTCGAAGATGCTCAACCCGCACGAAAAGCAGGAGATCACCTTCACCGCGCCTGAAAAGCCCGGCGACTACCCTTTCGTCTGCACCTTCCCAGGTCATGCGCTGACGATGAACGGAAAGATGAAAGTGCTGCCCATCGGCCAGGGATTGAAGGACCTGAAGTTCGCCCTCTACCTTGGAAAATGGGATAAGTTGCCCGATTTCGCCAAGCTCAAACCTCACCGCGAAGGCGCTGTGCCGGACAACCTCATCGACATCAAGCTCGACGACTACAAGAACGAGTTTGGAGTAGTCTTCACCGGCAAACTCAACGCTCCGCGCAAAGGCAGCTACCGCTTCTACCTCACAGGCGATGATGGAGTGCGCATCAAGATCGACGGCAAAACGGTCGTGGAATACGACGGCATCCATCCAGCGGGTGACATCAAGGAAGGCAGCATCCAGCTCGAAGCTGGCGATCACGAGCTACGCTACGAATACTTCCAAGGCGGCGGCGAGATCTTCGTCTTCGCCGCCTGGAAAGGTGCCAACTTCGACATCACCCCGCTCTCGAAATGGCAGCCGAAAGGCTACGAACTCGGAGCCAAAGCCAAGAAGCAGAAAGACTTCGATCCCATCCCGCTCATCGTGAATCAGGAGCCGGTCATCTATCGCAACTTCATCGCGGGCGCAGGCAATCGCGGCATCGGCGTGGGTTATCCAGGCGGCATCAACATTGCTTGGAGTGCCGAAAGCATGAACCTCGCCGTCGTCTGGCGTGGTGCCTTCATCGATGCCGCGAAGCACTGGAACTCACGCGGAGGCGGTCATGAAAAGCCGCTTGGTTACGATGTCTTCCAGCCCACTGGCGAGGTCACACCCGCGTTCTTCATCACCGACAAACCCGACTCCGAGTGGCCCGTCTGGGACAAGGTGAAGCGCTATGAAGGCTTTGAATGGAAAGGCTACTCGCTCGATGCCAAGCGCAGCCCCACCTTCCGCTACACCTGGAAGGGTGCCGAGATCGAAGAGAGCTACACTGCCACCGGAGATGGCAACAAACCCGACGGCAAGCCCACCCTCATCCGCACCGTCAAAATCAACGGCACCGTGCCAGCGAATGCATGGTTCCGCCTCGCCACCGGCCAGATTGAAGCCAAAGAGGGCAGCTTCATCCTCAAAGGCCAGACACCTGCCAAAATCAGCGCTGCTGGAGCGCAGCTCGCCGGGAAGAATCTCGTCCTCTTGGCAAAGCCGGGCGTCATCACAGTGATGTATCAGTGGGCTCAATAAACTCTTGTAATCGCATCGTCATGAAACGCCTTTCCCTCCTCCTTGCTCTCTGCACTCCGCTCTTCGCGGCTGATCCCGTCGAGTCCGACTTTTACAAGATCACCACCTTTGAGACGCCAAAGGAAACCGCCCTCGAGGTCGGTTCCATCGACCTGCTGCCGGATGGCAGGCTCGTCATGGGCACGCGACGAGGGGAGATCTGGATCGTCAGCGGCGCAGGCAGCAGTGATCCATCCGCCGTCAGCTATAAGCTCTATGCCAGTGGGTTGCATGAGGTGCTCGGCATCGCTTACAATCCGAAGGACAAACTGATCTACGCCACCACACGCTATGAGATCACCCGCCTGAAGGATGTGGATGGCGATGGCCGCGCTGATGTCTTTGATAACGTGAGCGATGACTGGGGCGTCTCTGGCGACTACCACGAATACGCCATCGGCTCACGTTTTGACAAAGCGGGAGACCTTTGGGTGACACTCTGCCTCACCGGTTCCTTCAGCAGCGCAGTGCCCTTTCGAGGCTGGGCTTTGCGCATCAAACCCGATGGCAAAATGGTGCCAACTTGTTCAGGCATCCGCAGCCCTGGCGGCATGGGTTTCGATGCCGATGGCGAGGTCTATTACTGCGACAACCAAGGCCCGTGGCATGGCTCATGCACGCTTCAACATCTCGTGCCCGGTTCATTCCAAGGTCATCCCGGCGGCAACATCTGGTATGAACAGGCACCGAACATGGGACCACGCCCGATCGACCCGATTCCCGAGGCTTTCCAAGGCGATCGTGGCCGCAAAGACGCACGTCCCGGCGGTGACCCCGGCCGCATGGTTAAGGAGCGCGAGCGCATCAAAGAGCTGCTCCCACCTGCCGTGTATCTCGTGCATGGAAAAATCGGCAACTCGGCCAGCGCCATCATTTGCGACACCAGCGACGGCAAATTCGGCCCCTTTGCAAAGCAGCTCTTCATCGCTGATCAAAGCCACAGCAACCTCAGCCGCGTCTTCCTGGAAACCATCAACGGCATCAAACAAGGCGTCGTCTTACCCTTCCGCAGTGGTTTCACCAGCGGCCTCATTGGTGGACGCATGGATGAGGAAGGTCGCATCTTCACCGGCGGCAGTGATCGCGGCTGGGGAGCACGCGGAGGCAAACCTTACTGCTTCGAGAAATGCGAGTGGACCGGCAAAGTGCCCTTCGAGGTGCATGAGATGCGAGCCAAGAGCGATGGCTTCGAACTCACCTTCACCCAGCCTGTCGATGCCAAAACAGCTGGCGATGTCGCCAGCTACTCCATGCGCGAGTTCGTCTATGCTTATCGCGAGCAATACGGCGGCGATGAGATCGACGAGATCCTGCCAAAGATCACGTCCGCGAAAGTCGGTGCTGATGGCAAATCCGTGCGCCTCACGATCTCTCCCCTCACCAAAGGCCACATCCACGAGCTGCACTTCGAAGGCGTGAAAAACACCAGCGGCCAGCCCCTACTGCACACCGTCGGCTACTACACGCTGAACGAGATTCCAAAGTGATCGGCAAAATGAGTCCTGGGTGGGCGTTTTAGCCAGAGTTGAAACACTTCATCCCAGCTTTGCTCCTGACTGCCGCCACGCCTGCCGTGGCGGCCGTTGATTTTAGTCGAGACATCCAGCCGATCCTCAGTGAGAACTGCTATCACTGTCACGGCCCCGATGCCGCGAAGCGGAAGGGTGATCTTCGCCTGGATGACGAAAAGGCTACGAAGAGCGGCAGTGCCATCATTCCTGGGAAAGCCGATGCCAGCGAGGTGGTGAAGCGCCTTTACTCGCATGATCCCGAGGAGGTCATGCCGACACCGAAGAGCAATCGCAAGCTCACCGAGGCACAAAAGCAGCTCGTAAAACAATGGATCAGCGAAGGAGCCAAGTGGGGCAAGCATTGGGCCTTTGACCCGGTGAAGCGCCCACCAGTGCCAGCAGGGGCGAAGCATCCGATTGATGCCTTTGTGAACCGCAAGCTCACCGAGGCGGGCTTGAAGCCAAATCCACCTGCATCACGCGAAACACTCGTACGCAGGCTCTCCCTGGATCTGACGGGCCTTCCGCCGTCGGACTCGCCTGACAAGTCTGACATCATCGAAAAACTCCTCTCCAGTCCGCACTTCGGCGAGCGCTGGGCCTGGGACTGGCTGGATGCGGCACGCTATGCCGACAGCAACGGCTACCAAGGCGATCCCGAGCGCACGATGTGGCCCTGGCGCGACTGGGTGGTGAAGGTGATCAACAACAACATGCCTTACGATGAATTCACGATCTGGCAGCTCGCCGGTGATCTCTTACCCAATGCCACGATCGAGCAAAAGCTCGCCAGCGGCTTCAATCGCAACCACATGATCAATGGCGAAGGCGGGCGAATCGCCGAAGAGACACGCGTGGAGAACGTCATGGATCGCGTGGAGACCACCGGCACCGTTTGGCTGGGCCTGACGCTGAACTGCACGAAGTGCCACGACCATAAATTCGATCCTCTCACACAGCGGGACTACTTCGCGCTCTATGATGGCTTCAATCAAACGAGCGAAGACGGCAAAGGCCGCAGTGGCCAGGCTGCTCCCGCGATGGATTTAAGCACGCCCGCCGAGCTGGAGCGCTCACGCAAAGCCAATGAGGCTGTGAACAAGATCGCCGCTGAAGTGGACGCCTTTGAACTGAAGAAATTCCCGCGTCCCGCAGGCAAGCCGCTGACTGAATCCGCCGCCTTTGATCTTCCAGGCAATCTGCCTGCTTACATCGCCAAGACGATTCCTCGCAATCGCGGAGTCGATCCACTGCTGGAGGCCATCGGCTATTTCAAAGGCAATGATGCTCCTTATACCAAGCTGCTTCAGCGCTTGCTCGCTGCTCAGCGTGAGAAGCTCGCCGCCAGCAGCGCCGTGACGAAAGTCATGATTATGGACACGCTTCCGCAGCCGCGTGAGACCTTCATTCTCGACAAAGGAGCCTACGACAAGCCGCTGGCAACGAAGGTCAGCTTCACCACACCTGCCGTTTTGCCCGCCATGGCGAAAGAGGCACCGAAAGACCGACTTGGTCTTGCTCAGTGGCTCGTGAATCGGGATAATCCACTGACCGCTCGCGTGACGGTTAATCGCTTCTGGCAGTCGCTCTTCGGCATCGGTCTCGTGAAGACGGCGGAGGATTTCGGCGTGCAGGGCGAGATGCCGCCGCATCGTGAATTACTCGACTGGCTGGCTGCTGAGTTCATGGAAAGCGGCTGGGATGTGAAGCACCTCCTCAAGCTCATCGTCACGAGCGAGACCTACCAAAGGAGTTCGCAGTTCTCGGTTCACGGTTCGCAGTTGGACCCCGATAACCGGCTGCTCGCGCGTGGACCTCGCTTCCGCATGCCCTCATGGATGCTGAGAGATCAGGCGCTGGCTTTGTCAGGCCTTTTGAATCCGAAGCTCGGCGGGCCTTCGGTGAAGCCCTACCAGCCCGAGGGCATCTGGGAGGAGGCCACCTTTGGCAAGAAGACCTATGTGCAGGATCACGGAGAGTCTCTTTACCGCCGCACCCTCTACGTCTTCTGGCGGCGGATCGTGGGACCCACGATGCTCTTCGATAACAGCACACGCCAAGTCTGCGCCGTCAAAGCCACGCGCACGGACACACCCCTGCACGCGCTGGTGACGCTGAATGACACGACCTATGTCGAGGCTGCCCGAGTGCTCGCCGAGAAGGTTC
>JBILPY010000009.1:0-24380 GCA_044373575.1 Prosthecobacter sp.
TGGTTTCACTAAATTATGGGGCGGGATCTTTGGCCTCGTCCGCGGTCGGGGCCTCTTGTTCTGTCACGGCGGTATCAATACTACGCGGCCGTGCCTCGGGCACTTGGAGATCGAGTACGACTCGGAATCCATTCATGTGTTTGGCACGGCCCAGCGACTCGATCTGCCGTGATTGCAATCTCAGTCCGCGGGGTACCACCGTTGACCAGGAGCCACCGCGCATGAAGTAGCTCTTGCGGATCGCATTGGGCTGCGGCGGCGCCAGCGTGTCCGTCCATTCGGAAAGGTTTCCAGCCAGATCATAGATGCCGAGGGCATTAGCCGGGAAGCTTCCCACCGGTGCGGTGCGCGGGAATGAATCACGTTCGGGCAAAGTCGCCGCATTCGGTGGCCAGAAGTTGTCAGTGACCTCGACACCACCGAAGTTTCCCAGCTTTTGCAGGGCAGGCACATCGAGGAGGTTCTCAAGCTTCGAAGTCGGGAGGTCGGCATCGAATTCCAAGCCTGCCGCGAGACTCCATTCAGCATCGTAAGGCAGGCGGTAGGCCTGTGAAGCCGTGATGCGGTTTTCGAGACGGTCCTTCCAGGTCAGCCAGGCGCAGAAAAGGCGCGCGTCGATGAGGTCGACGCCGCAGACGGGATGGTCCTTGGTTTGTTGGAAGCTGGGGCCTGGATTGCGCCAGGTCGGGCCATCAGCCGAAGGCATCTCCACACCGAGTTCTTTTAGAACGGACTCCCTGGGGCGGCGCGATCCTTCGCGGATCTGGGTGCGCGGGTCATTGCGCCCCGTGCGCCAGCTCGGCATGACCGCATTATCGGCTTCAAAGAAGACCTCAAAATCCTGCACACGCGTCTCCCAGACGGAGCAGAGAAGCTTCGTCGCAGGCACGGGCACGAATTTCATGCCAAGGCTGTTCGTCCAGGGCTTCTCGCGGGTGGCAGTGGTCGCGGGAGGATAGACCGGTGGAGCGGCAGGACCGTTATTTTTCGCGGTCAGCCATGATCCTGCCGCTGCACCGACTCCGAGCACGGCCAGCACTGCCGCGAGGGCCTGCAGGCGGTATCGGCGGGCTTTTCGTTCGGCCATGCTGACGTGATGGCTCCACACTTTCTGCACAGACTCCGCCATCTCCGCCACTCTCGCGGTGCGGCCTGCGGGATCATCCACCAAGGCATGTGTCACGATGGCATCCAGCCGTTTGTCCAGGCCTGTGCGTTTGGAAAGTGGCGTGAACTGCCCCATCGGCACCGCACCTGTCAGCAGTTCATAAAGCAGCACGCCGAGCGCATACACATCCGTGCGTGCATCGGCAGACTGAGCCTTCTGCGTGACCTCCGGCGCCACGTAGTAAGGCGTGCCGAAGGTATCTCGCGTCTGCGTGAACCCATAGGCGAAGGACTCCTCCACCAGCGTCTTTGCCAGCCCGAAGTCCGCCACCTTCACCGTGCCATCGAGACCGATGAGGATGTTCGCCGGCTTGATGTCACGATGCACGAGACCGCGATCATGCGCGTGCTGCACCCCGGCACAGACCTTGAGGAAAATGTCGATGGCGCGCTCGGGCTCCAGCCTTTGCGCGCGCAGCAGTCGGCGCAGATCGCAGCCGTCCACATACTCCATGACGAGAAAGTGCCGCCCGTTCAGCATCTCGCCATGATCCAGCACGCGCACCACGTTTGGGTGATCGAGCTGGGAGAGCGCCGCCACCTCCGCCTCGAAGCGCGCCGTGGTCTCAGGATCACGCGTCAGACGACCCGCGACTACCTTCATCGCCACTTCACGGGCACGCGCCACCATCACCGCCCGGTACACCTCCCCCATGCCACCTCCGCCGATCAGCTCGATGACCTCGTAGCCCTGCACGTTCAGCGAGAGTGGTTCCTTTTCTTCCAGCTCCGCATCCGTGCTCGCCAGGAAATCCACCTGCACACTGCGAGCCACACATTGAGGGCAGAGACCACCCACGAGCATCTTCTCGGGCTGCGGTTTCCCACAGCGCGGACAGGTGATCATGCTGGAGGCGGCGTCACTCATGGCTCATGACAGAGAGTAGATAGCGCAGCTCTTCCTCCACATCACCTCCCGGTGGTAAAGTCACCGCCACTTCGGCGCGGAGTTCATCCGCCAGGCGGCGGCGGGCGCGATGCACCTCCAGCTTCACCTGGCTCTCCGTCATGCCCACCAGCTTCGCGATCTCCGCGTAGGGCTTCAGCAGATCCGGGCTGATAAGCCCCGCTTTTAGTTCGGCAAAGAGGTCCTTCCGACCACGCGCCGTGTAGCGGGACTCCATGCGCTCAATAGCCGTGCGGATGACGCTCCAGGCCCAGCGCCGGTCGAACCACTGATCCGCCGCCTCCGGCTCGCTGGGCACGTCAAAAGTCTCCACATCATCCAGCGAGATCTGCATCTGCCCGCCGCCGCGCTTTTGCCGTGAGGCGTCACGTCGCACCGTGGCGAGGTGATTCCTCAAAGATTGCCGCAAGTAGCTGCGTAGCCGTCCACGTTCCGGGGCCACGCTTTGGATGCCCCCACCGCTGATGAAACGCGTGAGGAATTCCTGGGTCTCGTCCAGTGCCTCCTCACGCTGGCAGCCCAACGCGCGCAGGTAGGTGAAGATGGCGGGCCAGTAGTTCTGGCAAAACACCTCCAGAGCCTGCCGCGCCTCCAGATCACCGCGCTGCACCCGCATCACCTGCGACCAAGCCGTGATAGGGAAGGCAGCTCCAGCAGTGGAAGAACGTCGGCTCGTGTCAGACATGACCCCGTTTCTGTCAGAATCAGCTGCAGAACTCAAGATCGAAGGCGATGGAAAGGCGTCAGCCATGTGCAGGCAATGCGCTCTTTTCAGCCAAAGGTTTCAACATCACACGACAATCATGGATCGAGCGCTTGTATCACGCATCGGCACTCGTCATCTTGAGGCGTTGGCTGATCTCCTGCTGAACACTCCTGCCCATGACTCTGCGCGAACCTGAAATCGTCGAACTCTCCACGCCCACCGGGCCCATGCGCACGCTGGTACTGCGGCCTGCGGCGGCGGGTCGTTTTCCCGGCCTGCTGTTTCACTCGGAGATCTTTCAGAACACGGGGCCCATCTGCCGCACCGCCGCCGCTTTGGCCGGGCATGGGTTCATCGTCGCACTGCCGGAGATCTACCACGAATACCTGCCCGCCGGGACCGTGCTGGCCTATGACCAGGCGGGCTCAGATGTCGGCAATCGCCTGAAGACGGAAAAACCCGTGGCTGCTTATGATGCGGACAACCGCGCCGTGCTGGAATTCCTGCAAGGTCACGAGGCCTGCACGGGCCGCCTCGGCTCCTTTGGCCCCTGCATCGGCGGTCATCTCACCTACCGCGCCGCGCTCCAGCCTGAAGTCGGCGCTGCGGCCTGTTTTTACCCGACCGACCTGCACAAACGCAGCCTCGGCGCTGGCATGAACGACGACTCCCTGGCTCGCGCCGCCGACATCAAAGGGGAGTTGATGCTCGTCTTTGGCCGACAAGATCCCCATGTGCCCGCCGAGGGCCGTGCCATGATCTACCAGACGCTGACCGCTGCCGGAGTGAGCTTCACCTGGCACGAGTTCAACGCCGCCCACGCCTTCCTCCGCGATGAAGGCCTGCGCTACGACGCCGAACTCGCCCGCCAAGCCCTCAGCCTCACCGTCGATTTCTTCCGCCGTCATCTGGCGGAGTAGATGGAGCAGTCCATCTTGAGGAGTTCTGCCGCAAGTGCCTCAAGGCGTCCACTTCAGTTGATAAAACTTCGCTTCGGCACTGGTTGTCTCCTGCCAAGTCGCTGTGGTTGTTGGTGTGGTATCTGCGGTGCGGATCGTGGTCACTGGCTGCCAGTCTTCGAGATCCGTGCAGCTCTCGATCGTGTACGTCTCCAGCGGATCGAGCTGCGAGAGCGACAGCGTGATCTGTGATCCATCTCTCTGCGCCGTGAGCTGGGGGCCGGAGTTTGTCTGCACCTCCCAGGCGATGCCATAGGCCACGTTCGGTGTGACAGCGCTGACTTCGAGCGCGTAGTCGCCTGGCGGCAGATGGCGGAGGAAGAGGTGCTCCACATTGTCCACGGCACTGACACTTTCATCCACGGTGGTGCCGACGCTGAAGCCCGAGGCGTTTTTCAAATGCAGGTTCAGATTTGCCAGGGTGGAGCTGGCGTAGTTCCCCGGAATCGTGCGGTGCCAGGTGATGGTGGCCGATATCGTGCCCCACTGGCCGGGTAGCAGTTTGAAAAAGTAGCGCCTCGGGTTTGCCGTGCTGCTCGTCGCCTTGTCCCAGCCACGCAGAGCCCGGTAGTCTATGCCGCTCGCGGATTGGCGGTCTGCGGCGAGGATGTGGTAGGCATTCAGCACGTTCAGTTCTCCTGCTCCGTGGATTTCATCATAGGGGCGACTCGTCCCCGTGCGCTTCCAGCCGAGCAGGTTTTGCTTCGAGGCACCGCTGAGGAGGATGGCCTTCAGCACGCGCGGATCATCGGCATCCGGGAAGCCAGGGCGGATGGCGTCGAGCAGCAAGGTCGCGACCGAGGCCACCGCAGGCGCGGCGAGGCTGGTGTAGGCCTCCTCCACCACGATGTCCGGCTTCATGCGCCCGATGCCATCGAGATTGCTGTGAGTATGCGGATGGTTGCCATTGCGCAGACCGGGGGTGATGCCGTGGTAGGCGTTCGCCAGCCACTTCACCATGGCACCACCATTGTTCAGCGGCGTCGTGGCCACCACGAGATCGCGGTTCACCATGAAATCGAAGCGGCGGAGGAACTCCGTGTTCACCCCGTCGTCCGTATCTTCCCCAACCCAGCTGTGATTCTGCACACTGCCAGGGAAGCTGCGGATCGGCGCTCCATAATAGATCTCCCCAGCGAACTCGTCCGCCCACCACACATGCAACTCAGACACCCCTGGAGCCACGCTTTGCAGGCTCCCGCAAAAATAACCCGCCACGGATGCTGCGTGGCCTGATGCACTGCTGTCACCTGACCAGGGCGTGATGGTCTTCCCAAGGAGCACGCCTTCACCCGCAAAATCCGCCGTCCCCGACGTAGCCTGCGGCAAATACAACGGCGGTTCCGTGGACGGCGCCAGACTGGCCTCCGACATCATGGCTGGAATGCCCGCGCCCGTGGGCAAACTCGCGCCCAGCTCCGCCTGAAGCTGGGGAAACTCCGCCCAATCACGCCAGTCCGCCCGCGCAGCCAGGGCTGCGAGGAGAACAAAGCAGGTGAGAAGTGCGGTGAATTTCATGTCTCGGCTCAAGAGTGCCGGACACAGACGATGATGCCAAGCCTAGCGTTCAGACTCAGACCAGCATGAGCGCCGGGCTCTCCAGCAGCTTGCGCATCTCGGCCAGGAAGGTGGCGGCGACGGCACCATCAACGACGCGATGATCTCCGCTGAGGCCGATCCACATGCGCTGTCCGGCTACGACGGCACCTTTGTCATTCACCACGGGCACCTTGCGGATGCTGCCGATGGAGAGGATGGCGGCCTGCGGCGGATTGATGATGGCGGAGAACTGATCAATGCCGAAGGCACCGAGGTTCGAGACGGTGATGGTGCCACCGGCGAAGTCATCGGGGCTGAGCTTCTTGTTCTTGGCTTTCGTAGCGAGGTCTTTCACGGCGGCGCTGATCTCGGCGAGCGTCTTTTTCTCCGCCTGCTTGATGACCGGAGTGACGAGACCGTCGTCGATGGCGATGGCGACGCTGAGGCCTACGGATTTGTATTTCACGATGGCGTCACCATCCCAGGCGGCATTGATCGCAGGCTGGGCCTGGGCGGCGCGGATGACGGACTTCAGGATGAAGTCGTTCACAGTGTACTTCACGCCGCCGGTCTTTTCAGCGCTGGCATTGAGATGCGCGCGGAAGTCCATGAGCGGGGCAGAGTCGATCTCTATCTGGAGGTAGAAGTGTGGGATCTGCGTTTTCGAGGCCAAGAGGCGCTCGGCGATAATGTTCCGCATGGTGCTGGTGGGCACGCGCTCGTCTTCAGGGCCGTAGGTCGGGCGGATGGCAGGAGTGGCGGGACCACGAGCGGCGCTGCCACCACCGACCGGGGCGCTTTCCACATCCGCGCGGACGATACGACCGCCAGGGCCGGTGCCGACGACGGAGACGAGGTCCACCCCACGCTCAGTGGCGATCTTGCGGGCCAGCGGGCTGGCTTTCACTCGGACATCACTGGCAGCGACTGCGCGGCGGGTGGGCTGCGGAGCGGTGGGCAGGCGAGGGCCGGGAGCAGAGACTTTCTTGGCGGTTCCCGCGGCAGGTTTTTCCTCTTTCGGGGCTGGCACTGAGGCAGCCTTGGCCTTGGCGATGATTTCATCAAGGTTGGCCGGAGCCTCTTCACCTTCTTCCAGCACGACGGCCAGCGGGCTGCCTAGCGGAACTTTCACGCCGGTGGCGGCGATGATCTTGAGGATCTTACCCTCAAACGGGCTCGCGTATTCCATCGTTGCCTTGTCCGTCTCGACATCGGCGATGGGTGTGCCCACTTCCACGGAGTCCCCTTCTTTGACGGTCCATTTGGCAAGCGTGCCCTCGGTCATGGTGTCGCTGAGCTTGGGCATTTCGATGATCTTCGGCATGGCGTGGATGGGGTAAATCGGGTTCGGGGAGAGTGAAAGAGGCCGAGACTAGACGAATCCATCGCCGGACTCAAATACCCGTGGCGGGAAATTTCACCGACCCGAAGAAAGGGGGCCGCGGCTTTCTTCCATGCCAAAAAAGCGAATCAGCACGCTCCACGCCACAATCTGCGTGCTTTTGTGCCGTCGGAGGAAGCAAAAGAAAGGTTGCCTAGTGCCTGCCGTACTTGGTAGCCTCGCATTCCTCCTCGTCATATATCGTGCCTGCGGAGCCCGCGTCCCCCAGACTTCCTTACTGCCATGAACACAAACCAAACCACCCGCCGCACCTTCCTGCGCGGCACCGTCGCCGGCGCTGCCGGTCTCGCCACCCTGCCCTCTTGGGCAGCCCCCATCGGAGCCAATGAAGACGTCCGCGTCGCTGTCATTGGTTTCAAATCCCGTGGCTCAGGCCACATCAGCAGCCTGCTGAAGATCAAAGGCGTGCGTCTTGTGGCGCTCTGCGATGTCGATAGCTCCGTGCTCGAAAAGCATGTCGCCGATCTCGACAAAAAAGGTATCAAGGTGAAGGCCTACAAGGACTTCCGCGAGTGCTGTGCTGATCCAGACATCGACGCCATCACTATCGCCACGCCGAACCACACGCACACTCTCATCGGCATGACCGCCATCGCCAATGGCAAGCACGTGTATGTCGAAAAACCCGTCTCCCACAACATCTGGGAAGGCCGTCAGCTCGTCAACGCCTCCCTCGTCGCCGCGAAAAAAGGCCTCGTCGTCCAGCACGGCATGCAGCGCCGCTCCGACCTCGGTTGGGCCGCCGCCATGGAGTATGTGAAGAGTGGCAAGATCGGTAAAGTCACCCTCAGCCGTGGCATCAACTACAAAGCCCGCAAGAGCATCGGCAAGCTCGCCGCCCCGATCTCCCCAGATGCAGACGGCATGCTGAAGCCCGGCACCGTCATGGACGCCGGTGGCAAAGGCCTCACCGGCACGATTGACTACAAGCTCTGGAGCGGACCACGCGGCATCATCCCCGTCCAGCGCACCCAGTTCCATTATGACTGGCACTGGCAGTGGGCCTACGGCAACGGCGACATCGGCAACCAGGGACCACATCAGCTCGACGTCGCCCGCTGGGCGCTCGGCAATCCTGATCAGCTTCCGAAGCGCGTCATGAGCTTCGGCGGACGCTGGGGCTACGATGACGACGGCCAGACCGCGAACAACCAGCTCGCCTTCTACGAATTCAACGAAGGAGCTCCCCTGCTCTTCGACAATCGTGGCCTGCCCATGAAGGACATGAACTGGACCAAAGGCTATGAGCCCGTCTATCGCGTCAATGGCAAGACCTCCGCCCCACGCATCGGCAACGTCATCCATTGCGAAGGCGGTTTCGTCGCCGAAGCCAAGGCTTATGACAACGACGGCAAGGCCATCGAGAAGTTCGACAACTTCCAGGACGGCCCGGACCACATGAAGAACTTCATCGACTCCGTGCGCGCTGGCAAGATCACCAAGGACGTCCTCAACGTCGCCCACGGTCATCACGCCGCCGCCCTGGCCCACATGGCCAACGTCAGCTACCGCCTCGGCAAGAAAGTCAGCAACGACGAGATCAAGGAACGCCTCAGCACCAACAAGGCTGCTCTGGAAACCTTCGACCACTTCGTGCAAAACCTCGCCGACAACCAGATCGACGTGAAGACCGACCTAGCCGCCTGCGGCCCGATGCTCGAGTTTGATCCCGTGACGGAGAAGTTCATCGGTGAGTTCGCCGAAGAAGCGAACAAGATCGCCACGGAAGAATACGTCGCAGGCTTCGAACTGCCGAAGATCAGTTAATTTGGGTGTGGGGCCGCCTCCCACATCATTTCAAGCCCACGTTCGCCTCTGGCAGCGTGGGCTTTTTGTTTCCCGTGACAGGTGTGCTTGCACCCAGAGGTGAACCGGCCAAAATGCGCTCTCTTATGAGCAACTTCAAACTACTGGTGACCGGCTGCAAAGGCCGTATGGGACAGGCCGTGATCGATGCCGCCGACGCGCAGGGCGTGATGGTGGGTGCTGGGATCGATGTGGGAGACTCTCTGCCCGTGAGCCTCGACCTCTGTGATTGCGTGATCGACTTCACTTCACATCACTTTACGGATGAACTCCTGGCCGAGTGCTTGAAGCAGAAGAAAAGCATGGTCATCGGTACCACCGGACACACGGCGGACGAACTGGCGCGGATCAAAGAAGCCTCCAAGACGCTGCCCATCGTCTTCGCCTCGAACTTCAGCGTCGGCGTGAACACCCTCTTCTGGCTCACCCGCAAAGCCGCCGAACTCCTCGGCCCCGACTTCGATCTCGAAGTCGTCGAGATGCACCATCGCCTGAAAAAAGACAGCCCCAGCGGCACCGCCCGCACGCTCGTAGAGATCCTCGCCGATGTGCGCGAGCTGCAATATGAAACCGATAGCCGCCACGGCCGCTTCGGTGATGTCGGAGCCCGCACCAAAACCGAGATCGGCGTCCACGCCGTCCGCGGCGGCGATGTCGTCGGCGACCACACCGTCATCTTCGCCAACGTCGGCGAGCGCGTCGAGCTCACCCACAAAGCCAGCAGCCGCGACACCTTCGCCAACGGTGCCGTCCGCGCCGCCCGCTGGCTCGCCGACAAACCAGCTGGCATCTACGACATGCAGGACGTGCTGGGGCTGAAGTGAAGAGTTGGCGGTAGTTGGCAATGGTTTGAACCCAGTGACGCAAGCTCTGCCAACCATCGCAAACTACTGCAAACGATGCCAACCACCGCAACCCATCGCAAACGATGCCAACCATCGCAAACCGCTCCTTCGGCATCGCCATCGGTACCAACCTCGGTGATCGGGAGGCGAACCTCCAGCGCGGGCTCGCTTTGCTCATCGAGCGCGTGCAGCCTGCGGCGATCTTGGCAGGCGGAGTCTATGAAACCGAGCCTGTCGATTGCGAGCCAGGCACGCAGGCTTTCTTAAACAGCGTCATTGAACTCGAAGCCACCTGCACGCCGCAGGAAATGCACGCGCATCTCCAGGCCATCGAGCAAGCGATGGGCAGGCCTGCAGTTCGGGAGAAAAACTCTCCGCGCACCCTCGATCTCGATCTTCTCTACGCAGGCGACTACGTCAGCGATGATCCCGTGCTCATCGTCCCGCATCCGCGCCTGCACCTCCGCCGGTTCGTACTGCGCCCGTTGGCGGACATCTGCCCCTATCTCGTGCTGCCCGGCCACACGCTCACCATCTCCGAGCACCTTGCTGCTTTGCCGGACGATCCCGAGAGCGTCCGACTTATCAAAAAAGGCTGGATGAAGCCTCTCTAATTTCCGTTTTCTCTGCCCATGATACGCCGCCTGTTCGCCTGCCTCCTCGCCCTTCCCGTTCTCGCCACCGCCGCTGCACGCACCGAGCACGTCTTTGTCATCAGCTTCGATGGTGGCAACCCAAGCATCATCGACAAGGCCGAGATGCCGAACTTCAAGCGGCTAGCTGCTGAAGGTGCGCACACCTTCGTGGCAAACACGATCATCCCCTCGAAAACCCTGCCCTCCCACACGGCCATGCTCACAGGCGTGGACATCTCCAAGCACGGTGTGGATTGGAACGATTACTTCCCACTACGTGGCTTTGTGCGTGTGCCGACCATTTTTGAACTCGCCAAAGCCGCGAACCCAGCCACCTCGACCGCCCTTTTCTGCGGCAAGATCAAATTCCGCCATCTCTGGAAGGCCAGCGCCATCGACGTCTTCGACTGCGGCGGCGTCTATGACGAGAAGCCCATCCCCGCCAGCGAGGAAAAGAAGCTCGTGCCCGCCCAGCAGGTCGTGGCCCAGGTCGTGCCTTACATCCTCGAAAAGAAGCCCACCCTCTGCTTCATCCACTTCCCCGATGCCGACAGCGCCGGCCACAAAAACGGTTGGGGCTCCCCCGAGCAGCTTGAGGCATTCAAAGTCTGCGATCAGGCCCTCGGCCAAGTGCTCGACGCCATCGAAAAAGCCGGTTTGACCGCCAGCAGCACCGTCATCCTCACCGCCGACCACGGCGGCAAGGAGAAGAACCACTTCAACCCCATCCCCGAAGATATTCACATCCCCTGGATCGCCTGGGGCAAGGGCGTGACCAAAGGTCGCGCCATCGGCAAAAAATCTGTCATGACCTACGACACCGCCGCCACCGTCCTGTGGCTGCTCGGCGTGCCACAGCCCGAGTCCTTCGATGGTGAAGTGGTTAGCGAAGCTTTCGCCGAATAACCCGAGCTACTCGAGTGCCAGCGCCTCATCTTCCACCACCGGAACTACAGGCTCCGGCACCGAAGCCAGCGGCGCGATGATGTTCACCGGCCAGGGGCGGAAGCGCTCGAAGATGCCGGGCGCGAGTTCCTTCGAGTTCTGATAGCCACGGCGCAGCATCTCCAGCTTTGCATCAATATTATCGACGTGATGCAGCGCGATGGCCTCCGGCGTCTTTGGCAGCACCGGCGAGCCGTATTGCAATTCGCCATGATGGGAGGCGATGAGATGCAGCAGGTGCAGCCGCACATGTTCTCCAGCGGGCTCCATCGTCGTCCACTCCGCAGCTTCGGGTCGCTCCAGCAGATCGCGCCAGAGTTTGTTCACGAGTTCCAGACCGAGCGTGATGTGTCCGAGCATTTCCCCATGAAGATGATGCGGCATTGCAAAGCTGTTTTCAGGATACGAGTTTTCCCAAAGCTTCCCGCAGTCATGGAAGAGCACACCCGCGATCATCAAATCACGATTCAAATGCGGATACGCCCCCACGATGGCCACCGCGCAGCGCATCATTTGCGCCACATGCTCCACCAGCCCGCCACGCCGTGCGTGATGGTTTTCCCGCGCTGCTGCCGTGCGCTTGAAGCGCTCGCCATGCCTCTCCAGAAACAGACTGCAAACACCACGCAGCCGTGGATCACTGATCGCCGCCACGAAGTTCTCGATGTCCGCGTAATCGACACGCTGCCGCGCGAGCAACTCGGGATCACCGCCGATGAGCACCTCCTTTTCCTCATCCGTCAGAGCACGCATCTGCGGATGCCGAGGCTCGATACCATACTTCCCCGTGTCCACCCACTGCGCCATGATCTCGATGGAGGCCCCACGAGTCAGTGAGCGCGCTTCATTAAACATCGGATTGCTGTCGAAGAGCCGCCACACGAGCGAGTCGCCCCCATCGGCGAGCTTTACCTCAAGGAATGGACTGCCGGTGGAGGTAAGCTTTTCCGTGCGGCTGTCCACCTGCACATGCACGCGATAAGGCTGCGGCACTGGGTTCGCGATCTGGCGCAGTTGCGTGAGCGTGATGAGATCGGGCAGGTCGGTATCCATGCCACGAGTGAAAGCGGAACCCGCGTTCCGATGCAAGACGAACCTTCACGTCAAACTCACCGGATCAACATCCCACATGACGAGGATGTCCGGCGGTGGGGAGAGCGTCTCCATCACCGTCTGAATGTGCCGCGCCAGCGTGCGGATACGGTCAGTGCGCAGCAGGAGCTGGAAGCGGAACTGCCCGTGCGCCTTCGCGAGAGATGAAGGCGTCGGCTCGCCCATCGTCGTGCCTTCGGGCAGGCCTTGCAGCAGGCGCTTGTGCAGGGTTTGCAGCGTGAACTCAGCCTGCGCCTCGTGTTTGCCACGGCTGCTGACGAGCACCATGTGGCTGTAAGGTGGATAATGAAATGCGCGCCGATGCTCAAGCTCCTGATCGGCAAAGCCTTCGAAGTTATTGTGCCGTGCAAACTGGATGGCCGGACTGTGCGGCGCGTGGGTTTGCACAAAGACCTCGCCTTTCAGCTCGCCGCGCCCGGCTCGCCCAGCCACCTGGATCAGCAATTGCAGCGTACGCTCAGCCGCGCGGAAGTCGGGGATGTTCAGCGCGGTGTCGGCATTCAGCACGCCGACGAGCGTCACGTTCGGGAAGTCGAGCCCCTTCGCGATCATCTGCGTGCCGATGAGGATGTCGAGCTTCTGCGCGCGGAAGTCCTTTAGCGTATCACGAAGCTGATTTTTTCGCTGCATCGTGTCCGTGTCCACGCGAGCCATGCGAGCCTGCGGAAAGACTTCACGCACGGCCTGTTCGACACGCTCCGTGCCGAAGCCGCCGTATTTCAAACCAGGTTCTTTGCAGCTCGGGCATTTCGTCGGCGGCAGACGACGAGCACCGCAGATGTGGCAGACGAGGCGGTTGTCTGCCTTGTGCAGCGTCATCGGGATGGCGCAGTCCTGGCAATGCACCACTTCACCGCACGCGGCGCAGTCGAGCGTGGTGTGAAAACCGCGCCGATTGAGAAAGAGGATGGTTTGCTCTTTCTGCTCCAGTCGTGTGGTGATGGCTGTGCGCAGTCGTTCGGAAAGGATCGTCGCATTGCCGAAGCTCGTGCCTGTGCCTTTGCGACGTTGGAGACGCATGTCAATGATGCGGATGAGCGGCATCGACTTGCCATCCGTGCGCTTCGTCATCTTCAGCAGTTCGTATTTGCCGGTGAGTGCGTTTTGAAACGACTCCAAACTCGGCGTGGCGGTGCCGAGCAGTACCGCGCAGCGCTCGATGCGCCCGCGCAACACCGCGAGATCACGTGCATGATAGCGCGGCGACTCCTCCTGCTTGTAACTCGGCTCATGCTCCTCATCCACGATGATCAGCCCCAGCTTCTCCAGCGGCGCAAAGATGGCGCTGCGGGCACCGATGACGATGTCTGCGCGCCCTTCCTGCACCTTGAACCATTCATCGTGCCGCTCGCCATCGCTGAGGTGGCTGTGCAGCACGGCGATGCTGTCTTTCTTCTCCGAAAAGCGTGCTTTGAAGCGCTCAATAGTCTGCGGCGTGAGGCTGATCTCCGGCACGAGCACGAGCGCCGTTTTACCCGCCTTCAGCACCTCAGCGATAGCCTGCAAATACACCTCCGTCTTGCCGCTGCCAGTGACGCCATGAAGCAGGATCGGCTTGGCCTCAGCAGGCGCGACAATGGCCTTCATCACCTCGTCATAAACGGCCTTTTGCTCTTCAGTGAAGGTCAGCGGCTGGGATGGCAGGAACTCCTCCGTTTGAAAAGGATCACGCTCCACACGCACCTCGCTTCGCGTGATCCAGCCATGCTTCATCAGCGCCTTCACCACCGTCGTTGCACTCGGCAGATCGCGGCGTAGATCGCTCAAAGTCGCCTCGCCTCCACGACGACGGAGCTCCTCGATCACGCGCGCCTGCATCGGCGCACGCGTGTGCAGTTTGTCGAGCACATCGGCTGGCGGTTCTTTCGTCAGCTTGAGATGACTGTCAGTCAGAAAGGTCTCCGGCTTGTCGCGCACCGCCTGCGGCAGCATGGCCCGCAACACGCGATGCACCGGCACGATGTAATACTCCGCCACCCACTCCGCGAGCTTCAGCAGCCCCGGCGTGAACATCGGCCGCGAGCCCACAATGCTGGCGATCTCCTTCAGCCGCCCGCGATGCTCCGAAGTCGCCAGCAGCTCAATCACCACCGCCGGCACCCGTTGATTCTGCAAAGGCACATTGACTCGTGTGCCAACTCCGATCCGTGCTGCCAGCTTCTCCGGAATAGCGTAGTCCAGCTCCAGCGCCGCCGAGCCCTCAAGCTGCACACGCGCAATGCCGATGCAGCCGATGGAAGCTTCTGCCATTTCTGAGTCTGACTGCTCCATACCGAAGAGCGATGGCTGAGCCTCAGTCATAGCAGTAAACGCGTGGCACTCGCGAATTGATGTTCGTGAGCACCTCGTAGGAGATCGTTCCGGCCCAGTCGGCGAGGTCATCGGCGCTGATCTCCGCCTCGCCTTGTTTGCCGAGCAGGATGACTTCGTCGCGATAGTAGGCGGTGCCCCAGTTGAGGTTCACCATGATCTGATCCATGCACACACGACCGGCGATGGGATGACGCTGGCCGCGAATGAGCACCTGACCTTTGTTCGAAAGGGCGCGGAAGTAGCCGTCACCATATCCCACGGGCACGGTGACGATGCGCACCGGGTGATCGCTCCGCCAGGTGCTGCCGTAGCTAACCGGCTGCCCTGGTTGCACGACTTTAAAGTAGGCGACATGGCTCTTCCAGGTCAGCGCAGGCTGGATGGACACCGTGCGGGCGCATTCGCGGCTCGGATACACGCCGTAGAGCATGATGCCAGGACGCACGAGATCGAGATGACTCTCGGGGAGCTGCAAAACGCCGCCGCTGTTCGCGATGTGCCGCTGCGGCATTGGCAGGCTACGCTTCTCGTAAAAGCTGAGCACTTCCTGGAAGCGCGCGAGTTGCTCACGCGCATGAGTCAGGTCAGCGGCGTCGGAGTTGGCGAAGTGCGAGTAGATGCCCTCCACCTGCACGTGCTGTACTTTGAGGCTAGCTTCGAGGAGTTTGTCGGCGCTGTAATGATGAATGCCGAGCCGCTCCATGCCGGTGTCGATCTTCAGATGCACTCGCGCAGTGACGCCCATCGCGGCGGCGGCGTTGTCGATGAGGTTCAGCTTATCAATCGAAGGCGCGGTAAGTGTGAGATCATGGCGGATGAAGATGGGGATCTGCGTTTCGGCGATGCCGCCAAAGACGAGGATCGGTGCTGTGATGCCCGCTTCGCGCAAAAGGACGGCCTCTTCCAGCAAGGCCACGCCCAGCGAGTCAGCACCGCCTTTCACCATCTCGCGCGCCACGGGCACGAGGCCGTGGCCATAGGCATTCGCCTTCACCACGGCCATGACTTTGGCAGTGCCTACATGCTGACGGATCGCCTGCAAATTCCGCCCGAGCTGCCCGAGGTCCACTTCCACCCGCGTGGGGCGGATGGATTCATCTTCGGAATTGGCGGGAGCGTTGGCTGGCATCGGAGTCGCGATGTTCAGCGGCGCGTGATGAAAGGCAAGGAGGGAGCGAGATCACTTGCTTCCCTGCCTGAACATCGAACTCATCTGCCAGCTCGTCTTGAAGGTTTCGATGAGCTGATCGTGGTAGGTTTGCAGTGGCTTCAACTGCGCAGGAGAGAGGAAGGCAGAGGCTTCTTGAAGCGTTCGTTGGTTCGTGGCCTTCTGGTAGTTGAGCATCTTTTGAAAATTGGCCTCGTTCAACTGACTCGGGTCCTGAATCATGCGCGAGAGAGCGGCCTGCTCGGGTGTTGGGCTCTGGCGGATCTGCGCCATGAGGGTGATGAGCTGGTCCTCCTGCTGGGTGGAAAGGGGCTCGCCACTGGCATTAAAAAGACTGCGCCCCATGGCTTCAAAGGAGGTCCGCTCAGGCTTCGTGCCCTCCCAGCGCTGGAAGGTGCTCCAGTCGCTGTCGTTGTTGAGGAAGCCTTTGATGGTCTGATCGTAGGCCGCCTTGTTCTTCTCCGCTTCGGCGATGAGCTTCTGCCGCTGTTCCAAGGTAACATTGGGATCGAGCATTTTCAAGCCGAGCTCTGTCTCCAGCTTGCCACGCTCGACGAGGAGCTTTTTGAAGTGGGCTTTCTCTTCGTCGCTGAGCTGGAGGTATTCAAAAAGGCGTGCGTAGCTGGTCTCGATCTGCACCGCCTGCTGCTTCATGAGGAGATCCCGCATGGCGGGGTTTTTCATCATGTCGCTCAGAGAGCCTGTGGGGCCTGCGCCACTCGCAGCTGCCGAAGCCCCGGGGCTTCCGGCTGTCGCACCTGCCACGTCAGGCGGCACGTCTCCGCCTACACGAGAGGGAGCTGGAGGCGGTGTGACGGGCCGGTTCGCCAGATCGCGCCGGAGTTGCGCGATGGTCTGACGGGCTTCTTTTAAATCCGCCTCCAGCCGGACCACTCGCGGATCTGGCGGCGGGGGCGTGGCGAGCACCCAGGCAAGCGCGACGATGCTGGCGAGTAAAGAGGCGGCGAGGGCGATGGTAAGGGCTTTCATTTCAAAGACGCGACATGCGTTTTACCGCAGCGGAAGAAAACGATCCAGCCTCAAACACACGGCGGCTGAGATTCCACGTGGCAAGCCGCCGCGACTTGCCGCCAGCGGGGTTCTGGTCCACACATCGGGCCGCCCATGCCTCCGCCCAAAAAATCCGCCCCCAGCAGCAGCCAGTTTCATGCCGTAATCGGCACGGACGAGGCACGTGTGAAGGAGGCGGCGATGAAGATCGTCCAGCGCATCTCGCCACCGGACGCGGGCGATTTCGGCAATGAGATCATTGAGGGCCAGGCGGACAATGCCGAGCACGCGGGTCAGATTTGCAGCAATGTGGTGATGGCGCTGCAAACGCTGCCTTTCTTCGGCGGGGGCAAGGTCGTGTGGCTGAAGGGCGCGAATTTCCTCGGCGAGAGTCAGACCGGCAAGGCGCAGGCATCGGTGCAGGGCTTTGAAAACATCCTCGATGTGCTGGAGTCGGACCTGCCGCCGGACATCAAGTTTGTGCTGAGCACGACATCGATCGACAAACGCCGCACATCCTTCAAACGCCTCTCGAAGATCGCAACCATGGAGGTCTATGACAAGCCTGACACCAGCCGCGCAGGCTGGGAGGAGGCGGTGATGGCGCAGGCGATGGTGAAGGCACGCGGGCTCGGCCTCAGCTTCGAAAGCGGTGCGCTGGAGCTGCTGGTGCAGATGGCTGGCGATGACACACGCCAACTCGAAAACGAGATCGAGAAGATCGACCTGTATCTCGGCGAACGTCGCCGCTGCGGCCTGAACACGGTTCGCGGCATGGTTTCCATGAGCCGTGCTGGCGTGATCTGGGAGATCGGCAATGCCATCGGTGCGCGTGACCTCCAGCGCGCGCTCGAGCTGCTGGGCGTGCTCATGTATCAGGGCCAGAACGCCATCGGCATCCTGCTGGCGGCCATCGTTCCGAAAGTACGGAACCTGCTGATCGTGAAGGAACTCACCACGAAGAACAAGGTGAACACGATTAGCTACAACAGCTTCAATTCCAGCCTGGATGCGCTGGCTCCAAGCGCCACAGCGCATCTGCCGCGCAAGAAGGATGGCTCGGGCTTCAATGTGTATCCGCTCTTCCTCGCCGTAGCCGAAGCGCGGAAATTCACCCTCGAAGAGCTGCACGAAGGCTTCGCCGCCTGTCTCGCGGCAAACTCGAAACTGGTGACGACACAGCTCGACACCAAGGTCGTTCTGGAGCGACTGCTCGTGGGCCTGCTGGCACCACGCACACGCAGGGCGTGATCCTTTCCCCCAACCCAACTCATGAGTGATGACGCGACGTTTCCCGTGACAGTGCGGCGCATCACGTTGCCGGGCTCAGCCGTGACGACGGAAGACGTGACCGCACGCGAAGAGCCGCTGGAAATCCGCGTGGAAGGCCGCAGCGTGGCCGTAGTGATGCGCACGCCGGGGCATGATGAAGAACTCGTGGCCGGGTTTCTGGTCAGTGAAGGTGTCATCACCAGCGCCCGAGATGTGCTGGAGATCAGCCAGTGCCCGAGCACGGGAAACAAATACGGCAACGTGGTGGACGTGCTGCTCGCCGGCAGCGCCGTGGTGAACTGGGACAGCCTCACGCGCCATGTCTTCAGTGCCTCGAGCTGCGGCATCTGCGGGAAGACGAGCATTGAGAGTGTGTTTCAGAGATTTCCGGTGCTCAAGGCAAGTGCTCAGTGCTCAGTGCTTAGTGCTCAGTCGGATCAAGAGATCCCTGGCTCGGCTACTGAGCACTGTGAACTGACCACTGAGCACTCGGTTTTCAGCGTCTCCCCAGCCCTGCTCGCCAGTCTCCCTGCGAAGCTCCGCGCCTCGCAGGCCACCTTTACCCAGACGGGTGGCCTCCATGCCAGCGCGATCTTTGATGAACACGGCGAGATGCTCGTGCTGCGCGAGGATGTGGGGCGTCACAATGCGCTGGATAAGGTGCTCGGCTGGGCCTTGCAGCGCCGGTTGCTACCTTTTCAAAGACACATCCTGCTGGTCAGCGGACGCGTGTCGTTTGAGCTGATGCAAAAAGCACTGGCCGCCGGAGTTCCCATCGTGGCGGCCATCTCGGCTCCGAGCAGTCTGGCGGTGCAATTTGCCGATGACAGCGGGCAGACGCTCGTCGGCTTCCTGCGTGGTGAAACGATGAATGTGTACACGCACCCAGACCGTGTGAAGGCATAAAAAAGCGGCGGAGAACACGAAGTTCCCCGCCGCTGTAGCATGGTTGGATTCCTTTAGTTCACCGAGATCTGGCGTGGCAGGGCCGTGGGTTTCACGGGGAGCGTGAGGGTGAGCACGCCGTCTTCGAGGCTGGCGGTGAGCTTCTCGTCATCGACGGGGGTGTTCACGTTCAGGCGGAGCTGGTAGTTCAGCGTGGAGATCTCCTGGTGGAGCGGTTTCCAGTCGGCGGGCACCGGCACGGAGCGCTCGCCGCGGAGGGTGAGGACGTCTTCGTGGTATTCGATGTTCACGCCGGACTTCGGCACGCCGGGCATCTCCACGCGGATGACGAAGACGTCATCCTGGCGGTCGATGCTGAAGCGTGGTTTTTGCAGACTTTCCGTCACGCCCGCAGTCGGGGCGCTCTGGTTGGAGGCAGGGGGGCAGCAAGTGGAGTTCATAATGGGGTGAGTTGGGGGATAAGGTTTGCGAGGTGGGTTAGTTGATGGCGATGAGCTTGGGCTTGCGCTGTTCCTGCTTGGGCAGGGTCACGGTGAGCAGGCCGTCTTCGAGCTTGGCGCTGATGCCCTCGGCGTTGACCGTCTCAGGCAGGCTGAGCGAGCGGCTGAGGGTGTAGGCGGACTCGTTTTCGCCGGATTTCACGCGGCGCTCGGCGGAGACGGTGAGCACGCCTTCGCGCAGCTCGACCTTCACGGCGTCTTTCTTCACGCCGGGCAGTTCAAAGCGGGCGTAGAAGTTGTTCGCGTCCTCGTGGAGGTCGGTGACGAGACGACCGGCTGAGGGAGACGTCGTGGCAGCAGGGAAAAAGTCCTCCAGAAGCTGAGCCACCGCCGGAATGCCGGCAAAGGGATGACGCAGCCAAGGACCGAAGTCAGCGGCACGACCAAGATTCAGAGCAGGATTGGAACGGATGAGTTTCATGGGGATGTTGATTTGAGTTTGAGTTGTCTTCTTCAGACGGGCCAAATCATTGCAAGCTCGATGCCAAGTCCTCGCCCCAGCCATTTTAGCGTTGATTTTCAACGAGTTACTTTCAACCACGCTTTCGCGACCTGGTTATATTTGTGCCACATGGGCATCAACTGAACCTTCGCCCATGATCCCAAAAGTGCAGTCGTGGCACTTTTCATCTGGATGCCTAATCTTCCGAGAAAAATCTCTGGGCGCGTGGTCTGCCCGAGGCCAGAATCGCCGCCATGCTTGTCTCCGGCCAGCCCTACCGCACGATCTGGATGCCCGATGATGCCACCGTCCGCATCATCGACCAACGCCGTCTGCCCTGGAGCTTCGAACTGCTCGATCTGCGATCCGTCACAGAGGTGGCCCATGCCATCCGCGACATGGCGGTGCGGGGTGCGGGGCTCATCGGAGCCACGGCGGGCTATGGCATGGCGCTGGCAGCTCGCGAGGCACAGACGCTGGAGGATCTGGAAAAGCTGGCGCGTGAGCTGATCGAGACTCGCCCCACGGCGATGAATTTGAGCTGGGCGGTGAATCGCCAACTCGCGGCGATTCAGGCAGCGGGCTTCGAGAATCGAGTCGATGTCGCACTCGCCGAGGCGGGTCGGATTGCCGATGAAGATGCGGCGATGTGTGCCGCCATCGGGCAACACGGGCTGGACATCATCCGCGAGATCGCCGAGCAGAAGCCGGGGAAGGTGGTGAACATCCTCACGCACTGCAACGCGGGTTGGCTGGCCTTTGTAGATCATGGCTCGGCCACTTCACCGATCTATGCGGCCCATGCGGCGAGCTTCCCGGTGCATGTCTGGGTGGACGAGACACGCCCGCGCAATCAAGGCGCACGGCTCACGGCCTGGGAACTGGGCCAGCAGGGAGTGCCGCACACGATCATCGCGGACAATACGGGCGGGCACCTGATGCAGCACGGGCTCGTGGACATGGTCATCACGGGCGCGGATCGCGTGACTCGCAGCGGCGATGTGGCGAACAAGATCGGCACCTATCTCAAAGCTCTCGCGGCGAAGGACAACGGCGTGCCATTCTACGTCGCGCTGCCCTCTTCGACCTTCGACGACACGCTGAGCGACGGCGTGAAGGAGATCCCCATCGAACAACGCAGCGGCGACGAAGTGACTCACCTCGAGGGCGTGGCCGCTGATGGCTCCGTGCAAACAGTGCGCATCGTGCCCGAAGGCTCACGCGCCGTGAACTACGGCTTCGATGTCACGCCCGCGAGATTGATCACGGGCTTGATCACCGAGGCGGGGGTGAGTTCACCAATCAAGGCGTGATCCGTGCGCCAGCCTTCTTGAGTTCCTCGACGAGTGCTTTGGAAGCGTCGCTCAGCGGGCATTCGGTGAGGAAGATCTGGCAATACGGCGCCCACTCGCGGGGGCCGTCGTTGTCCTTTTTCCAGGCGCGATGCAGCGGGGCGATGTCGGCGACGGAGTTCTTGTCGAGGAAGAGGAACTGCAAGTCGGTCAAAGCCTCCAGTGGGGCGAGATCGGCGACTTGATTGCCCTTCAGTGAAAGCATGGAGAGCCACTTCAGTTGGCCGATGCCATCGAGCTTGGTGATCTTGTTGCCGTCGAGATAGAGCGTCCAGACTTTGGGCAGTTTGAAGAGCGCGGAGACATCGGCGATCTGGTTCCCGGCGAGGTAGAGCGAATTCAGCGCGACGATGCCGCCGAGCGCAGAGACATCGGTGACTTTGTTGTTCGTGAGTTCGATGTATTGCAGCGCTTTGCAGGTGGCCAGCGGGGAGATGTCGGCGATCTGGTTGTTCGCCACGTCGAGGAACTGGAGACGCTCCAGACCTTTGATGGCGGCGAGGCTGGTGAGCTTGTTGTCTGGCAAGGTCAGCGAGGCCAGCGCGGTGCATTTTTCCAGACCCGTCAGGTCGGTGATGCCTGCGCCTTTGCCCTCAATGATGGAAACGGTGGCGACATCCTCGGCGGTGATGACTTCCTGGTTGTCGCGCTTGGCGAAGACCTGCTTCCGCACGGCGGCTTCGAGAGCCTTGTCTTTAAAGACAGCGACGGGCTTCGGCGGTGGTGGTGGGGCCGCAGGTTTGGCGGGTTCGGCTTTTGCCGTGGCTGGCGCGGCGGGCTTCGCAGGCACCGGAGCAGGCTTTGCAGCGGTCGCTGGGGCTGGTTTGGTCTCAGCTGGCTTCGCAGGAGCGGCAGCGGGTGGCGTGGCTGGTTTGGGGGCAGGAGCCGGGGTTGCAGCAGGCTTGGCGGGAGTCTCGACCTTCGCGGGAGTGGGCGTCGGAGCTGGCTTGGCAGCGGCCGGGGCTGGAGTGGGAGCCGCCGCAGCCTTCGGCGCTTCAGCGGGTTTGGCCGGGGCGGGGGCGGCAGGCTTCGCATCCTGCGCGGACAACGCGGCGGCAGACAGGAGGAGGATCAGGGATGGGATGGACTTCATGTCTGGTAGGTCGGGTAGTGAGGGGAATGATACGGCAGCGTGAGGTTGCATGTTATCGCAAAATCGGCTCTGTCGGCGTCACCATGATCAATGTTATTGTCATCCTCGAAATCGACCCCGCCCGTGTCGATGAGTTCCTCGAAGTCATCACCTTCAACGCAGCCGAGTCGGTGAAAGAGCCGGGCTGCACCCGCTTCGAGGTGAATCGCCAGTTCGAGCAGCCGAACCTCTTCGCCCTCAGCGAGCAGTATGTGGACGAAGCCGCGCTGGATGCACACACCAAGACGCCGCACTTTGCCCTTTGGAAAGAAAAGTCAGCCACCGGCTTCGTCACCAAGCGCTGGTCGGTCAAAGGTCCGGTCCTCGACTGATCCGCCCGCGTATCCCATCCCCCACCGTGGAAGACGCCTTCGGCCATCATATCTCCTACCTGCGAGTGTCCGTCACCGACCGGTGCAACGAACGCTGCCGCTACTGCATGCCCGAGGAGGAGCAGGCCTGGTTTCCGAAGGAGGAAGTGCTGAGCTACGAGGAAATGCTGCGCGTACTGCGTGTCGGTGCCGGTCTCGGGATCAAGAAGGTCCGCGTCACCGGTGGCGAGCCACTGACCCGTCCGGGAGTAGCTGACTTCTGCGCCCAGATCGCCGCCATTCCGGGCATCGAGCAGATCGGCATCTCCACGAACGGCACGCTTTTGAGCAAACTGGAGCAGGGTGAAACCATCGCCGCACGTCTGGTCAAAGCCGGTGTGTATAGCGCCAATGTCTCGCTCGACTCGCTTGACCGTGCCGCCTACCAGCGCAGCACGAGCCGCGATCTCCTGCCCAAAGTGCTCGATGGCATCGATGCCGGCATCGACGCCGGTTTCCGCTCCATCCGCCTGAACTGCGTGCTGATGAAAAACCAGACCGAGCGCGAGTTCGTGCCTCTGATCGACTACGCCCGCAGCAAGGACGCGCTACTGCGTTTCATCGAGCTCATGCCCGTGAGCACCCAGGATGTGCTGAGCGAGGCCAACTTCCTCTCCACCTCCCACGCGAAACAGATGGTGGAGCAGCACTACGGCCCGCTCACGCCGCTGCCTGACTTCAAAACGAATGGCCCAGCCACCTACTACGCCATCCCCGCCACCGGCCAGAAGATCGGCTTCATCGGCGCGATGACGAACCTGCACTTCTGCGAGAACTGCAACAAACTCCGCCTCACCAGCGACGGCAAACTCCGCCCCTGCCTCGGCAGCTACCTCGAATTTGACCTCCGCGAAGCCCTCCGCGCCGGATGCAGCGACGCCGAACTCGCCACCCTCATCCACAACGTCGTCGCCCGAAAACCCAAGGAGCACGACTTCCGCGACAACTACCAACCGAACAGACGCATGATTGCGATCGGCGGTTAATCGCAGCCACAAAAAAGCCGTGATCCGAAGACCACGGCTTTTGTGAATTCAGGCGCAGCTTACTTCGCAGCAATCGCCTTTTCGATGGCGGACACAACGGTGGCGTCATCTGGCGTGGTCTTCGGCTCGAAGCGCTGGAGAGGCTTGCCATCTTTGCCGATGAGGAACTTGCCGAAGTTCCATTTCACATCACCGGGGAAGGCGCCTTCTTTGCCGGTGAGAGCGCTGTAGAGGGGATGCTGTTCCGCGCCTTTGACGTGCAGTTTGTCGAACATGGGGAAGCTCACGTTGTACTTCTCGGTGCAGAAGATTTTGATCTCTTCGTTCGTGCCGGGCTCCTGAGCGCCGAAGTCATTGCAGGGGAAGCCGACCACGCTGAAGCCCTGGTCTTTGAACTTCTCATGCAGCGCCTGGAGTTCCTTGTACTGCTTCGTCAGGCCGCAGCGTGAGGCCACGTTCACGACGAGGAGGACTTTGCCCTGATAGGCTTTGAGGGAGGTGTCTTTGCCGTCGATGTCCTTCAGCGGAATGTCGAGCACGGACTTTTCAGCAGCACCGGCGATGCCGGCGGCGAGGAGGAGGGAAAGAAGGAGGTGTTTCATAGCTTTGTTGAATGGGACGGAGGAGACGGTACGAGCGCCGCGAACTTTCAGACGAACTCGGTGCGCTACAAATCCAGCACCCGGTCCATGCGCTTCGCCACATCGGCGAGGTAGTCCCAATCGCCAGCTTTCACCTCAGCGGCGGCCCAGCCGGTGAAGTTGATCTTGGCCAGTTCCGCACGCACGGCAGGCCAGTTGATGCTGCCTTCGCCGAGAGGTTTGTCGAAGCCCTTTCTCATGCCTTCCTTAATCGCCACGTCGAGATCGTATTCCTTCACATCGAGCTTCATGCTGCGTTTCC
>JBILPY010000184.1:0-7538 GCA_044373575.1 Prosthecobacter sp.
ACGTGTTTCAGCAGCGACGATTCCTTCTAGACCTTTGGAGACGACAGACATGGCGTGTGTTGGGGAGGGGTGTTTAACGGTTGGATGAAAAAAGTTACGAAGCGAGAGCTATGCCGAGAAGCGCGACTTTTGTGGTTTAGCGTGCAAATGCAGCGCGACAAGTGCCGGTGCGGAGGAAAATGCAGTCCGCGCAAACATTCGCCGGACTCTGCCTGAAATCAGCCGCTCCATCAGGCGAAAATTTCCTTCACCACATGCCCGTGGACATCGGTCAGGCGGTAGTCGCGGCCCGCGTGGCGGAAGGTCAGCTTCTCGTGATCCATCCCCAGCAGGTGCAGCAAAGTCGCGTGCAGGTCGTGCATGTGGACCTTTCCATCCACGGCCATGTGTCCGAGCTCATCCGTGGCACCATGGGAAAAGCCAGCCTTCACACCGCCGCCCGCCAGCCAGGTCGTAAAGCCACCGGGGTTGTGGTCGCGTCCTGTGCCGTTGCGCTCCGCATACGGCGTGCGGCCAAACTCCCCGCCCCACCAGACGATCGTGTCTTCCAGCAACCCGCGCTGCTTCAGATCACTCAGCAGGCCCGCGATGGGCAGATCCACGGCCGCTGCATGATCACCGTGCTTCGGCAGATTGCTGTGCTGATCCCAGGCCGGATTATTCGAGTTGTCGCCGTAGTTCACCTGGATGAATCGCACGCCCTGCTCGGCCAGCCGACGCGCCATCAGGCACTGACGGCCAAAGTTGTCCGTCACCTTGTCGCCGATGCCGTAGAGCTTCAAGGTCGCCTCCGACTCGCCGCTGATGTCCATCGTTCCGGGGGCGTTGTTCTGCATGCGTGCCGCCAGCTCGTAACTCTCCAGCACCGCCTCGATCTCATGATCTCCGGGGATCGCCTGCTGTCCTCCAAGCGCTCTCAGCAGCTCCATCTGCCTCCGCTGCTGCTCGGGTTTCCAGATCGCGTTCGTGATGTTCTGGATGTTCCCCTCCTTCGCGGGCAGTCCTCCGCGCCCCACCGGCGTGCCTTGGAAGACGGCTGGCAGAAAAGCATTCCCGTAATTGCGCGGCCCGCCATTCCCCAGGCTCGGGCTCAGCGTCATGAAGCCCGGCATATTCTCATTCTCCGAGCCCAGCCCATACATCACCCACGAGCCCATGCTCGGGCGGATGAAGTTCGTCGTTCCCGTGTGCAGGAAAAGCGTCGCCGGGCCATGCGCCACACCTTCCGTGTGCATCCCGTGCAGGAAGCACAGGTCATCGACATGACGATTGATGTTCGGGAACAGATTTGACGCCCACTTACCCGTCTCCCCATGCTGGGCAAAGTCCCACAACGACTTCTTGATCCGCTGCGGCGAACCCTTGCCCGTCTTCGCAATCGACCGCGCATCTGCCACATCGATCACCTTCTGATCATCGCGGATCAGGCGAGGTTTGTAATCAAAGGAGTCCACATGACTCACCCCGCCCTGCATGAAGAGGAAGATGATCCGCTTCGCTCTGGGCGTGTGGTGCGGCTGCTTCCCAGACATCACACTGCCTGCGGCCAAAGCCTGCCGCTGGGCTAGGGACGAGGCCGCCAGCCAGCCAAAGCCACAGCCGGATGTCTGGAGAAAGGAACGACGCGAAGGAAACATGGGCGCTAATACGAAGAGGGCAGGGGGATTGTTTCTCGTCCCTCTGGAATGGGGAGCATTGCTCATTTTCGGCTCGTCATCTTCGGTCAGAGTTTCTAATGTCGGCCTGCTGATACAAAGCACCGCCTATGAAATACCACCTCATTCTGCTGCTCTTGCTCAGCCTGATCACACCGGCCATGACCGCCGAAAAGACAGCGAAGCCCTCCGGCAGGGCGCAGGTGGCGGCCAAGACACTCACGCCTGCCGAGCGTCTCAGGCTGCTCAGCATCCTGAATGAAGGCGACGACATCGCCCTCCAGTCCCTGCCCGGCATCGGAGCCACTCGCGCCGCCGCGATCAAGAAAGCCCGCCCCCTCACCGACACCCTCGATCTGGTAAAAGTCGAAGGCATTGGCGACTCGATGCTCGTGGAGATCGTCGCCCACGCCAAGGCCGGTTTCCCTGACAGAAGGGCGGGAAAAGCAGAGACGCCCAAGACCAGTGAAGCCGCCAGGAAGGTGAAATAAAGCGGCGGTGTGTGCCGAGTCATGCATGTCGGCACCGGCAAAGCATCACCCCTTGGATTCGGCAGGCACCGAGATGCCCCTCCAGGCCAGCAGCCCGAAAAGCCCGAACCCAAAGGCATTCAGGGAACCGTGGATGGCCCACATCTGCGGCATCGGCAGAGCGAGTGAGGGGAAGAGATAGCGAAACCCGAAGCCGAGCGCGAGCAGCATGGCCACGAGCAAGGACATGCCGGAGATGACAAAGGCTAAGCGCGGCCAGCCAGACGCCGCGCCTGCAAATCCAAGCCGAACCTGACTGATGGCCACGCCGAGGGCTCCGAGCACGAGGAGTGTGACGCCCAGTGGCTCCACCCACGGCAGCCGGCCAAAGTGCGTGCAGGTGATACCCGCCGCCACCAGCGGCACCCCGGCCAGCACCGCGACGCAGGACCACGAAGCCCACCGCCCCGGCCTCTCGCTTGCGATCAGCCCGGCGATCAGTGGCAGGGTGAACCCGGCATGATGAAAGTGCGCCGCCGTGAGCAGAACGATCAACGCATCAAACCCAAACGGCATCCACCCCGCACAAAACGCCACCAGCCATGCCGCACCCACCGCAGGGAAAGTGGCGGCAGCGAGCAGACAGAGGTCGGCGGGGGCCAATGACCGATGTTGGTTCCAGCGCCAGAGCGCCTGCATGGCGAGGATGGAGCGCAGCACCAGCCAGGGCGCTGAATACAAGGCGGCATTCAGGCTGGGCGTCTGCATCAGAGCCAGGACCAGAAAGAGCAGGACAATGAAAAGCGTGGCCTGCCGCTCCGGCAGCACACCTCGGGCGACCAGCAGCGCCTCACCCAGCGGCATGAGGAAAATGACCGCAAAGGTCAGTAGCACATACACCCAGCCATGATCGTAGCGGTTCGCCCCCCACATCAAGGAAGCCAGCAACCACAAGCCCACACGCCCGAGGATGCGGAAGGTGCGCCGGAGTTCGGCGGGTGAGTCAGTGCGCAGAGTCATGAGCAGACCTCCTTCATGCGTCGTTGGGAGTCACGGACAAAGCGGCACTGCCACCAGCGGGCGAGCGGGAAGCCGACCCAGGCCATCCAGTGGCGCGGCCTGGAAAAAGCCCGGATCATATACCACACGCTGCCGTCCGCCTGCTGCTCGATGGCGAACATCTCCTCCCCGCACTCCGCGTGCTCCGGCAGCGTGCCATAGACAAAGCCATGCGTGCTGGCCGAGTCACAGCAGCGCAGCACTCGGCAGGGATTCACCCACCACAGCCCGCAGATCCGCACCTGCATGGCCACGATGTCCCCCGGCGTCTGGTTATGATCACGAAGCCTGCGCACCTCGGCCCATGCAGGAAACATCCGCCAGCCATCCAGCGCATGGCAGGCCGTTGAGAACGTCTCCGCGCCGCTCCCCAGGCAGACGCGGTGCTCATCCACGATGAATCCCCGCTCCGGGGGCGACTCCACCCCGCCGCGGTGCGAGTAGCTCAGCGGCGTGTCCCGCCAGGCTTCCAGGAGTTCGCCGAGGTATTCGCGGTTGGGTGGGGTGAGACTGATCATGCGGGTGACTATTTCCTCCAATCGTAGAGGCTCCAAACAACTTTCCCCTCAAAAACGCCCCGCCAGCTTTCACAGGTTTCGCCTCTTGCCGCTCTCTCCAAAAGCTCCGCAAAAAATCCCCTCGCTGTCTGAAAAGCCGTCCTCGCTATTTGCAGCCTGCCCCCATCCCTGGGGCAAAGCCATCTTTCCTTGGGGCAAGGTCATCTCAGCACGTGCTAAGGTCGTTTCAGCACGTGCTAAGGTCATCTCAGCACGCGCTAAGGTCGTCTCAGCACGCGCTAAGGTCGTCTCAGCACGCGCTAAGGTCGTCTCAGCACGCGCTAAGGTCATCTCAGCACGCGCTAAGGTCATCTCTGCACGTGCAAAGGTCGTCTCTGCACGTGCAAAGGTCGTCTCTGCACGTGCAAAGGTCGTCTCAGCACGCGCTAAGGTCGCCTCAGCACGCGCTAAGGTCGTCTCAGCACGCGCTAAGGTCGTCTCAGCACGTGCAAAGGTTGTCTCTGCACGTGCTAAGGTCATCTCAGCACGTGCTAAGGTCGCTTTAGCACGAACTTCCCTTTCCCGTCAGAACCGAGTCTGGTGCCTTGATAATAAATGAGTTGCGGAAACCTAGCCCAGAACAGCCCGGCCGAAAGTATCCGCCCCAGCCCCCGCCCAGAGGCTTTGGAATACTCACCCTTGGATTTTACCCGCCAAAGGTGGAGACAATCCACATTTTGATCGCCGCACTCCAACCTCGCATTGTAAAAGGACCCCCATGGAAGGCGTCGCCCGGCCCAGCACTCGGGATAGTAGCTGTTGTACAACCCCGATGCGGATCTCCCGCCGCCCGCCTCGCTCGTTCACCACAAAATCCCCTCGCGGGCTGGAAAGCTTTTCGTGCTGCATTACAGGTGCGGCCCTTTTTCTCCCTCCATGTCAGACCCTCTCTACGTCATCGGCCACCGGAATCCGGACACGGATGCCATCTGCGCGGCCATCGGTTATGCGGCTTATCTCCGTCAGGTGCGGGGGGGCGAGATCGTCGCGGCCTGCTGCGGGGAGATCAATGCGCGCACGAACTGGGTGCTCAAGCTGGCCGGGGCGGAGGCTCCGAAGCTCCTGCTCGATGTCCGGCCCACGGCGGGCATCGTCTGCCGGAAGGAGGTGCTGACGGCGACGCCAAACGAGACCTTCCTTTCCGTGTACCGGAAGATGATGGAGCACAGCTTCCGCTCCATCCCGGTCGTGGATGCCGACCAGAAGCTGCTCGGCATGCCCACCATTCAGGAAATGGCGCAGCTCTTCCTCCCCAGCGGTGCTACGCATGGCGCGGCGAACCGCGAGGTCAGCACCAGCATCCGAAACATGGTCGCCGCCCTGGATGGGAAGCTCATCGGAGCCACGGACCATGCCGACGCGGTGGAGGAGATGGTGCTCGTGGTGGCGGCCTCCAGCGTGGAGACCACGCGGGACCGCGCCCGCCACTTTCCGGCGAACAAGCTCGTCCTCGTCACGGGCGACCGCCCCGACGTCCATGCCCTGGCCATGGACCTGGGCGTGCGCTGCCTCGTGGTCACGGGCGGATTCATGCCCTGGGAGAGCCTGCTGACCCAGGCCCAAACCAAAGGCGTCAGCATCATCTGCGCCCCGCAGGACACCGCCAGCGCCTCCCAGCTCATCCGTTTCTCCCGCCCCATCGCCGAGGCGCTGATCCACGACTACCTCTCCTTTACCACGCGCACCCCTTTGCGGGAGATCATCCATGCCGTGCAGGACTCCCACCAGCCGCTCTTTCCCGTGATCGATGAGGAGACAGGCCGACTGGAGGGCGTCTTTTCTAAATCCGACCTCGTCGAGGTGCCGCGCACGAAGCTCGTGCTCGTGGACCACAACGAATTTTCCCAGGCCGTGGCCGGAGCCGATGAGGCGGAGATCGTCGAAGTGATCGACCACCACCGCCTCAGCGGCAATCTGCGGACAAAGGAGCCCGTGCGCTTCATCAATGAACCGGTGGGCAGCACAAGCACCATCGTCGGCATCATGTTCCGCATGAGAGGGCTGACGCCGGACAAAGCCACCGCCATCTGCCTCTGCGCCGGACTGATCTCCGACACCCTCCACCTCACCAGCCCGACCACCACGGAGACGGACCGCGAGATCCTCCAATGGCTCTCCAAAGTCGCCGGAGTCGATGCCGGGCAGTTCGTTAAGGACTTCTTCGCCGCCGGCTCCCTGCTGCGCGAGGCCACCCCGGCCCGCGCCATCGAGGGCGACCGCAAAGTCTTCGAGGAGAACGGCTGGCGCATCAGCATCAGCCAGATCGAGGAGATGGGCCTGGAAGAGTTCTGGAAAAAGCAGGCCGAGCTGCACGCCGCCCTCACCGCCCTCTGTGCCGCGCACAGCCTGCACTTCGCCTGCCTCATGGTGACAGACATCACTTCGCACTACAGCGTGCTTTTGATTGCCGGGGACAAACGCGTGGCAGGTGCCATCGACTACCACGAGCGCAGTCCTCAGGTCTATGAAATGCCCGGCGTCGTCAGCCGGAAGAAGCAGCTCTTCCCGTATCTGAGCAATCTCGTCAGCAAACTCACGCCTCCGTGATGGGGGGGAGCGCCATCCGCTACTCCCGCATCCCTTGGTCTCAGGCCAGACTTCGGCCAGCGTATCAGCCAAGCCTCCCTTGGCATTTTTCAGTCCGCAGCTCGCAAATGGCATGGCAAGGTTTGACGCATGGCTTCCCGCCCGCCACGCTGAGGGCGAAGCTATGAACACAAAACTATCCCGCAGCTTTGCGCTGCTCTCATTGTTAGTGTCAGGTGCCGTCCAGGCCGCCGCGCCTGCGAACGACACTTTTGAAAAAGCCACCGTGCTCACTGGGCGCACCCCCATCCTGCTGGCACAAACCGGTGCCAGCGCCACGGCCAATGCGCTTGATCCCTTTGTGGGCACCGTGGCCACCAAGCCGGTGCGCAGCGTCTGGTATCGGTTCGATGCGCCGATTACAGCCACCGGCGTGCGGCTGCTGGTGACAGACAACTCTGGCGGTCTGAAGGTCGGCGTCTTCCAGCTCGCGGACCCTGATGGCAGCTCTGGCTCGCTGACATCCCTGGCACAGGGGACAAGCCCCGGCCCTGCCACCACCAGCACGCTGACCTTCAACATCACCCGCAATCTGCGCTACTACATCTGTGTGGATACCGCCGGGGCCTTCTCGCTCACCCTCAAGATCGCCGGCCAGACCAACGACTACTTTGATGACGCCACCGTTCTCGCCGGGAACTCCGCCACTGTCACCGGCAGCAACGAGAATGCCAGCAACGACGGCGACCTCCCCGCCAGCGTTCCCAGCACCAGACTCGAGGCGGGCGTGTGGTTCACTTGGACCCCCAGCTTCAGCGGTCCCGCCCTCATTGATACCAACTTCAGCGAGTATCAACTCGGCGCGGTGCATGACACCTTCCTCGTCGTCTATACCGGCACCACCCTGGCCAACCTCGTGCTGGTGGGCAGCGATGACGACAGCGGCGTCGATATCAACAGCAAGGTCAGCTTCACCGCCGCCGCCGGCACTACTTACAAGATCTGGCTGGGAACGTTTCAAAGCAACAAACGTGGCAGCTTCAAACTCAGCTACTACCCCGCAACCAGCCCCGGCGAATTCTACCTCGTGGCACCCGTGAATGTCAGTGAGAGCCAGGGCAACGCCATTGTCACCGTACGGCGGCTGCGCCCCGGCATCGCGGCGAACGTCACCCTTGCCACCGGCGCCCCCGGCAGCGGCACCCCCGCGACGGCAGGTGCGGACTTCACCGCGCTCTCCACCACCTTGACCTTCGGTGCCGGAACTGCGG
>JBILPY010000185.1:0-7518 GCA_044373575.1 Prosthecobacter sp.
CATCCGCATGACCGGCGTCGTCGATCCCATCGAGAGCAATGTCACCGCCGTCACCGTGCGCATCAAGCCCGTGCTGGACGTGCCCACCTTCGGAAATGGCGTGCGCAACAGCCTCGTGAACATCGCCTTCACCGCCACCAACAGCCCAACCAGCTTCACCGTCACCGGCCTGCCTGCAGGTGTGACCTTAAACACCGCCACCGGCACCCTCGGAGGTCGTCCGAGCAAGCCCGGCAGCTACACCCTTGTCGTCACTGCCATCAACTCCGCCGGCCCGAGCTCCGCCATTCAGGTGCCCTGGAAGGTCGATGAATTCCCCACCCAGCCTGTCGGCACTTGGGAGGGCATCTTGGATCGCAACGCCGACCTCAATCAAAAGCTCGGCGGTCGCTTCAAGATCACCGTCACCACCACTGGCGCGTATTCCGGCAGCCTCACGCTCGGCACCCGCAGTGTCTCGTGGAAAGGCTTTGTCGATGCCCTGCCCGGCGGCGCAGACCCCACCACGTCTTTGAGCATCTCTCTCGGGAAAAACATCACCCCACTGACCGGCTCGTTCACGCTGAACTACACCACCAAGACGCTCACCGGCAGATTCTCCGACACCCGCCCCACCACACTCACCAGCTTCAGCGCCGTGCAGCAGACCTGGAGCAGCAAGAATTCGCCCGTCGCCGCCAAGACCCTTTACAACGCCGCCCTGGAGCTGCCCTCCCAGTATCTCGGAGTCGCCGCCTACCCGCAGGGCCACGGTTACGCCGTGCTCACACTCTCCACCAGCGGCGTCGTCGCCTGGGCGGGCAAGACCGCCGACGACACCACCTTCACCGGCAGTTCCGCCCTCGGCATCTCCGGGCAGACCTCCCTCCATGTCCTGCTCTATTCAAAGATCGGCAGCGTCCAAGGCTGGAGCACCCTCGCCCTCGGCAGCGGCCTCGCCGATGGAACCCTGAGCTGGTACAAAAACAGACCCACGGCCAACACCCGCAGCTACGCCTTCGGTATCCCCCAGCATGATCTCACCGTGCGTGGTGCCCGCTACACGAAGCCCGTCGCCATCCTCCCGGTTGCCACTCCACCCGCGTCTGCCGCCGATCAAAACGCCCGCCTCCTCTTCACCGGTGCTCCGCTTGCCGGGCTGCTCCAGCAGACTTTCCAAATCACCACTGCCAACGCCATCAATCTGCCGACCGGAGCCGTCCTCAATCCCCAAAGCGTCAAACTCACCCTCGCTGCTGCCACCGGCAAATTCTTCGGCAGCTTCACCTTCAAGGACAACGACCCCTTCGACGCGACCGAACCCTTTGCCGTCATCACCCGCACCGCCAAATTCACCGGACTCCTTGTCACCCGTCCTGATCTGAATCAAGGCATCGGCTTCTTCAACCACGCCGAACTTCCCGACATCCCCGGAGAAAAAAGCACCGCAACGCCCATCGTGTCCGGCAAGGTCGAGATCCTGCCGCCGCCGTAGAACGAATTTTCAACTCCTTTTATGGAGCGCTTTTAGCCGCACCCAGGTGGCTCCCCAGCCGCCGGTATCGGCACTCGCTGGCCAGGTGATGGATTCGACGATGTCCATCCGCCCAAGTTTCTCATGCACGCCCGTGCGCAGAGTGCCGGTGCCTTTGCCGTGGATGACACGCACGCTGAGGATGCCGAGCTTTCGGCATTCGCTGAGGTAGTCTTCCAGCAGGTCGCCCACCTCGCGGGGCTGGAAGGTGTGGAGGTCGAGCTCGTTGGTGATCTCGATCTCCACGGGCTCCGATGAGTCTTCGCTCATGCCAAAACCTCAGCCGCGATCTCTGCCCACAGCGCATCGATCTGGGCAGGCTTGCGGGAGGGCTTCCTGGCTTTCGAGAACCAGTAGTCGGCGTTCCATTGATCTCCCTCGATCAGGTGCAGCAGCGCATGAATCCAGTAGCCCATCGGTGAGTGGATGTCCTGGGCGATGTTGTGCGCTGCATCCCAGTTCCCGTTCTTGGCGTGCCAGAGGGACTCTGCCTCAGGACTGAGTCCTGAGGGCAGGGAAGGGGAGGCGGCGAGTTCGGCGGGTGTCATGACTCAAACCAGCATCAGTCTTCCGGCAGCGCGCGGCCTTTGGTTTCCGGGAGGAAGGCGAGGGCGATAAGGCCGACGAGGAAGATGCCGCTGATGTAGCAGGCTGCATTGCGGAAGGCTTCGAGCTGGGCGGCGGCCTTGGCGGCGGCATCGGCGGTGGCAGGCAGGGCGGCGACGGCTTTGGTGCCGAGGTGTGCCTGGAGCTGGCCGAGGGTGAGAGGTCCGCTGGCGGCGATGAAGCGGCCGACATTGTAGCAGAAGCTGACGCCGGTGCTGCGCAGGCGGGTGGGGAAAAGCTCAGGCAGATAGATGGCGAAGCCAGCGAAGAGGGAGAGCTGGCAGGTGCCGAGGATGAAGCTCATCCAGATGTCATCGCGGCTGTCGAAGAGCTGGAAGAAGCCGACGGTGGCGATGAAGGCAGCGATGAAGGCGGTGGCGAAGGCGGGTTTACGACCAAAGCGATGCGCGGCTTTGCTGAAGGCAACCATGCCGACGAAGGCGCCGAGGTTCATGACGATGAGGTTGGCTGCGGCCCACCACTGCTTGCCTTTGACGATCTCCGCCGGGCTGAGGTTGTCCGCGGCGAGGGCCGTGGCGATGGCCGGTGCCACGAGCTTGTTGCTGAAGAAGCCGACGCCCCAAAGACCCACGACCGCCGCCACGCAGAGCAACATGCCGAGGATGGCCGGACCACGCCAGCGGGCTTCGCCGAAGAGACTGGCGTAAGAGCCCATGGCCTTGCCACCGACTTCGCGACTCGCGGCTTTGGCGGCGACCCATTTCTCAGGCTCCTTCAGGCGCAGCATGATGAAGATGCAAAGGAAGGCAGGCACGGAGCCAATCCAGAAGAGGTATTTCCACGACACGGCAGGATCGACGCCGGAGAGCGCCATGGCGCAGAGGCCGGCGGTCACATTGCCAACGGCGGAAAGCGCCTGGAGTAGGCCGAGAGCCTTGGGGCGCGCAAACTCAGGCAGAGCATCCGCCACGAGAGCCACCGCCAGGCCAAACACACCGCCAACACCGAGGCCGGTCAGCGCACGGTAGATCATGAACTGGGAGATGTTCGTCGCGAAGGAGGACAGACCAGTGAAGAGGGAGTAGATGAGCACGGTGATCGCCAATGTTTTGGCGCGGCCAATGCGGTCGCCGACGGAACCAAAGATGAGGCCACCCGTGGCCCAGCCTGCGACGAAGATGCTCATGGCCCAGCCGCTGCGTTTGCCCTGCTCCAGAGCGTCGATGCCCGGTGAGAGCGCCGCCACGGCATTGTCACGAGCCAGGATGAAAAGCTGCTGATCCAGACAGTCAAAGCACCAAGCGGCGGAGGCGACGAAGAAGACGAACCAGTGGTAGGGCGTCAGTTGTTTGTACCACGGGATATTCGAGTCGTAGGGAGAGGCGGTTTGGCTCATGGGCGCGGAGAGTGAAGCACTCACGCAGGCGTGGCAATCACGAAATCGAGAGCCGCGCCTCAGCCTTGCCACGGGCGGGCCGCCGCCTACTCTCGGCGGCTATGAACAAAACCACCTTCGGCTGCCTGATCGCCGCCCTCGCCGCCGCTCTGCTTTTGAGTGTCGGCTTTAACATGATGCTCTCCATGGCCCTCGTGGGGAAGGAAGCCGGTTTGGCGGAGGGACGCGAGCCTTTGCTGGAGAAGGTGGTGGTGGAGGCGCAGAAGGAGTCGAAGTCGAAGATCGTGCAGGTCGACCTCGATGGGGTGATCAGCTCCATGGGCGTGGAGGGCTTTCTCTCTGCGGCACTGCCGAGTGTGGAGGCCATCAAGCGCTCGCTGGAGCAGGCGGTGGAAGACACGGAGGTGAAGGCCATCGTCCTGCGGGTGAACTCGCCCGGCGGTGAGGTCACGGCCTCGGACACCATTTATAATGCCGTGAAAAAGGCCGCGGCGAAGAAGCCTGTGGTGGTTTATATGGATTCCGTGGCTGCAAGCGGTGGCTACTACGTCGCCTGCGGTGCCACGAAAATCATCGCCAGCGAGACGACGCTGACGGCGAGCATCGGCGTGATCATGGAGTCGATGACCTACCACGAGCTCTTCGGCAAAGTCGGGCTCGGCACGCAGACCTTCACCAGTGGTGCCTTCAAAGACACGCTGAGTGGTGCTCGCCCGATGCGTGAAGATGAAAAGGCCTACATCCAGGCGCTGGTGAATGAGATGTATGACCGCTTCCTCGGCATCGTCTCCGAGGCGCGCAAGGTGCCGAAGGACGTGCTGAAGAGCACCGTCGCTGATGGCCGCGTCGTCACCGGACGTCAGGCCCTGGCGGCAAAGCTGGTGGACCAGATCGGCTACATCGAGGATGCCTATACCCTCGCTCGTGAGCTGGGAAAAGCCGCCGATGCCGCCGTGGTGAAGTATCACAGCTCTCCGACATTGCTCAGCGCGCTCGGGCTCACCGCCAGCCACAGCGCTGCTCCGGCGAAAATCCAGCTCGACCTCACCGGTGGCGTGCTGCCGAAACTCCAGCCCGGTATGATGTACTACCTGCCCGCCGCCTGGCTGCGCTGATCTCCACTTCTCATGGATGCCCCCTCTCTCGGAGTCCTGCGCGACACCGCCCTGCTCGTCTGGCTCACCCTGCTCTTCGGTGTGCTCGCCTATCAGCTTCTGCGCAGCTTCATGCCCGATGCCATGACCTCCATCGGTCGTGTGCAAGCGGCGAACTTCGTTAGTGGAGACGCCATCATCGTCGCCGCGCTGAGCCTGCTCTTTCTCAGCGGCCTCCAGGCCTCCAGCGGCGGTACTGAGTCCGCGAAGGAGCCGATGGAGCTGACCTTGAACGGCCTCCTCGGAAACATCGTGGTGCAGCTCGGCATCTGCGTCAGCCTGCTGCTGTACCTGCGGGTCTTTCGCAATCAAAGCCCGGCTGAGCTCTTCGGCCTGCGGCGGATGTCAGCGGTGCGCGTCGTTGGTTTGGCGCTGCTGGCCATGTTGCCCACGCTGATGCTGGTGAATGGCAGCGCGCTGGCGATTCACACCTGGATGGAGGGCTTCTGGCCAGACCTCACCGGGCAGGATGCAGCAGAAGCCTTCCGCAAAGCCAAAGACCCGCTGGCCAAGGTGCTGCTCATCATCTCCGCCGCCATCGTCGCGCCGCTGGTGGAGGAGATCGTCTTCCGTGGCTTCATCTACGGAGTCATCAAACGCTACACGGATGGCATCTTCGCCGCGCTCTGCTCCTCGCTGCTCTTTGCCGCCATCCATCTGCATGTCGGTACGCTGATGCCGCTGGCCATGCTGGCGCTGGCCTTCTGCGCCATGTATGAACTCACCGGTTGCCTGCTCGTGCCCATGGTCATGCACGGACTCTTTAATGCCACGAGCCTGACCGTGATGCTATTCTTCCCGGACATACAGCCATGAAAACAAAGACACTCGCCGACCTCGGAGAAGACAACCTCGTGCGGCTCATCACCGCGAAGCTCTCGACGGATGCTTCCGTCATCCTCGGTCCCGGCGATGACTGCGCCGTCGTCACCGTGCCAAAGCAGGGTGAGCAGTTGCTTTTAAAAACAGACACCATCGTCGAAGGCGTACACTTCACGCCAGACACACCCGCGAGGCTCGTCGGGCGCAAGGCCATGGCCCGAGTGCTGAGTGACTTCGCCGCGATGGCCGCGACACCGAAGCATGCGCTGGTGACGCTGATCGCTCCGCCCGAGACACCCGTGAAGCGCGTGCTGGGCCTGTATGAAGGCATGAGCAAACTCGCCGACGAGCACGAAGTGCGCATCGTCGGCGGCGAAACCTCGCGCGGCAGCCAGCTCAGCCTCATCGTGAGCATGACCGGCACGGCACCGAAGAAAAAATGGATCAGCCGCAGCGGGGCCAAAGCGGAAGACTTCATCGCCGTCACCGGCACACTTGGTGGTTCCATTCGTGGGAAGCATCTCAAGTTCCAGCCCCGTCTTGCGGAAGCTCAGTGGCTCGTGAAACATGCCCGCGTCACGGCGATGATGGACCTCAGCGACGGACTCGCCAAAGACCTGCCGAGGCTGGCCGATCAGAGCGGCGTCGGTTTCGAGATCGATCCCGCCACGATTCCGATCACCCGCAGCTGCACGCTGGAGCAGGCACTCAATGATGGTGAGGACTACGAGCTGCTCCTCACCTTTCACCCGGACACCATGTTGAGCGTGCTCAGTGAGTGGCGCATGGCCTTTCCCAAAACCAGCTTGAGCCTCATCGGTGAAGTCCTGGCTGATCCAACGATGCGAAATCTCGGCCAGGGCGGCTGGGATCATTTCGAGCCATGAGCACCCGCCTCGCCACACCCGAAGCCACCTTTGACTGGGGCCGTGAACTCGCCTCCAGTCTGCGTGCGGGCGATGTCGTCGCACTTTGTGGCCAGCTCGGTGCAGGGAAGACCCAGGCCACGAAAGGCATCCTGGATGGTCTGGGATCACAAGCCGCCGTGACCAGCCCGACCTTCACCCTCGTGCATGAATATACCGATGGCAGGCTGCCCGTGTTTCACTTCGACTTCTACCGCATGGACAGCGCCGAAGAGGTGCTCACCGTCGGCTGGGATGACATCCTCGACGAGCCCGGCGTCGTCATCATCGAGTGGGCGGATCTCTTCCCCGAGCTCCTGCCGCCGCACACCCGCTGGTTTCACCTGACACCGCAGCCGGATGGCTCGCGCGAGGTGACGGAGGCTTGAGCCTTATTCCTATTCGATGAACACCCTGCCTGAAGTAAAGGGCGTCTTGTTCACTGTTTCCCCAGATTCATCCGGCCGCTCAGGCAACAGGAAGTGGCCGAAGCCGCCAGCACGATTGACGATGACGCCGCGAAAAATCGCGGGACGCGTGACACTTCCCTGAGGCGGGGTCAGATCGAGCAAATCAGGCTCGGTGAGGCTGAAGCTGCCGGTAAAGAGGCCGGTCTTGAGAGAAGGGCTGGAGATTCTGACCTCATTCACCCGGACACTGATCTGCGGCACGCTCTTGCTGCTGAAGGTGAAGGGTTGGCTGAAGGAATCAGGCAGACCGCCGTGCGTAAAGCGTAGCTGGGAGGCAGCGCTCAGTCTGCCGATGATGGCACCATTTGTCGGAGCTGTGTAGAGATTGCCAAAGACCACTTGATCATGCAGTGGGAAGCCGTTGGGATAGTTCCAGGAGGTGCTGGGTTTGGCAGGACTGGATTTGTTCCAGGACAGAGTGCCATCAAGGTTGTCGCCGGAGATGAGAAGCCAGCCCTGGGCACTGCCGGTGTTTGTGTAAAGCATGAGATGCAGCGGCAGACGACCTCCACTGCCTAAGGCGCTGCTACCCGTGATGGTGCTGCCGTCAGGCATCTTCCCGCCCCAGGTGGCGGCCCCTTTGGTGGTGAGTGAGAGGGTGAGGAATCCCATGCCGTGGGGGTAGGCCGGATCATCCTGAGGCGGCGGGATCTGTCCGGCGGCGATGCCCATGGCCGCTGTGAAGTAGCGG
>JBILPY010000771.1:0-7499 GCA_044373575.1 Prosthecobacter sp.
ATGGTGCGGGTGCGGGCACTGAGCATGTCCATGGTGCCGACGACATGGTACCACTGCCCCGCTTCGAGTGAGAGTGGGGACTTCACGGCGATTTGCTGCGTGGGCAGTTTATCGCCTGCGGGGGTGAGCTGGATTTCGTTTTTCGCCAACCGGAACGTAGGCCTGCCTGTCACGGAGCGGTCGGAGCGGAACTCCGCTTTGCCATTGGAGAGCACATGCAGCACCCAAGGGTCGCGTCCGGACTGCTTGTCGCCATGCCAGATGATTTGGGAGCCAAAGGACTTCGGCAGGCTGTGGTATCGCACCCAGGCACAGAGTGAGAGCCGGTCACTGAGCTTCGGGCTGCGCTCGGATGGGATGACCACGGAACCGCCACTCGCCAATCGCTTGTGCCCCGGGTTTTTGTTCACGTGGAGGGCGTTGCCGCGTTCGGTGCTGACAATGGCAGCGCCAGCCCGGACTTCCCCATGACTGCCGTAGGGACTGCTGTCGGTGGCGTCCTTTTGATCAAAGCCAAAGTGAGCGAGAAGACCCTCCGTCGGCGCGGCGGGCACGGTGCCGGAGACGACGGGCTTGGCTGGAGCGTGTGTTTTGGCGTTGCTGGTTTTGAATTGAACCACCTTCTTGACCGGAGCGACGGGCACCTGGCTCTTCTGGGCGATTTTTTGGATGCTGGGCACCAGGGGATTCTCGGGACTGAGGGGATCACCGAGCGAGTTCGCGAGCGCCAGTAGCGCGGCGGGCTCCATGGTGGCCCCACCCTCCGCGACGACGGGAAAAAGCACCAGGCCATGCAACCGGAGGCCGCCCTGCACCCGGCGGATCACGATGCGGTCAGCGGTGGGATGTTTTTCCAATGGAATGACAAACGTGTCCGTGGTGGCCTGCTGGCCGATGTCCACCACGTTCCCGAAGAGGTCCACCACGACGGCGCGGCCCTGGGAATCAAAGAGCTGAACGACGAAGTCTGTGTCGGCATCTGCGTCAAAAAGCAACGTCGCCAGAAGATTGCCGCTGAGGATTTTGGAGCGATCAATGGCGATCTCGACCCAGGCTTTGCCCTTCGGTGTGGCCGCATCCACCCGCCAGCAGCGCGGCTCATCTACAAAGGTGCCGCCGAACTGGCTCACACCCGTGATCCATGAGGGAAATGAGGTTCCTTCGACCTGTGGCAGGCGGTTCCAGCGGCTATCGAAGCCGAATTCTGCGACTTCGGGACTTGCTGCGATTAGCGCCGTGACTGGCAGGAGGAGGGTGAGCAGGTAACGTCTCATGCTCTCGATTCTGAGATGAAGCGCTCCGCACAACAAGCACAATTTAGCAGGCTGGCATGAAGCGACTTGCCTCAAAAAGAATCACACCGGGGGAGCGTCAAAGTGAAAAAGGGGCAGGTGATTCATTTGGCGGAATCCCAGAAATTCAGACGCTCGTTTCCAGGATCTCACATTGCAGTTTGAGCAGCTTCCGTGACCCCCGGCAAGACTTTCCCCAGCGCTCCCGTCTCCCGGCTTACTGCGCCCACCCCGGGCCATGTCATCATCAAGCCATTCCGGATATTGAAGGCGGACCTGTCTTGGCACAGGTTCCAAGTCTCTAAACACTGGCATCTTGCCATATGAATCATGACCCCTTCACCCCTTGCATGAAAAGCCTCCTGGCGTGTTCAATGATCGTCACGTTTTGGCTTGGGACAGTCGCCCGGGCCGATCCCAAAGTTTCTGCCGCCGCCAATGAAATCGACACGCTTCTGGCGAGGGACTGGGCGGCTAACAAGTTGACGCCCAACGCCCCGGCGGATGACAGTGTTTTCGTGCGCCGCATCTATCTGGATGTGGTGGGCCGCATTCCCACCTCGCGTGAGGCTGAGGAGTTTCTGGCTTCCAGAGAAGAGGGAAGACGGGCGGCACTGATCGACAAGCTCCTCGATTCCGAGGGCTATGTGCAGAACTACTTCCATTACTGGGCGGATGTCCTGCGTGTGCAGTCCAAGGGCCAGCGAACAGGCCCCGCGTATGTTCATTTCGTCAAGGATGCGCTGCGCAGCAACAAGCCGTACGACCTGTTCGTGCGGGAGATGGTCGCCGGAGAGGGCAAGGCCTGGTCCGATGGTGCGATTGGCTACTACACACGTGATCGTGGCATGCCCTTGGACAACATGGCGAGCACCTTGCGCGTCTTCCTGGGTACCCGCATCGAATGCGCCCAGTGCCACGATCACCCCTTCGACAAGTGGACCCAGAGGCAGTTCTACGAGATGGCGGCCTTCACCTTTGGCGTGGAGATCAGAGACTCCGGCGGCAGTTTCACGGGCGGCATCAGCGACCTTCTGCGTGATCAAGGCATGGCCATTCGCACCACGTTCAAACTGCCTGAATGGCCCAAAAACCCGACCACCGAGGCCGACCAACGCGCTTACTGGACGGAGGTGGCAGATGTGGGTCGGGCACGCCTGGCGGCTGAGGAGGCCTTGCGCCAGGCTGAGCGTTTATACAATCAGGCCATGAGCGAGCCTGGAGGCCCCGGGCGCTACCCCAAGGTGACCTTTGACGAGAAGCGCAAGCTCACTCTGCCACCGGATTACAAGTATGACGATGCGGAGCCCAAATCCGTCGTGAAAGCGGCTGCCATGATGGGCCATGCATGTACTCCTCGGCCAGGTGAAACACGGGTCCAGGCCTACGCACGCTGGCTGGCGAATCCCGAGAACGACCGCTTCAACAAGGTCGTGGTCAATCGCCTGTGGAAAAAGGCCTTCGGCCTCGCCCTGATTGAGCCGCTCGACGATCTCACGGACACGACCGTGGCGGTGAATCCTGAACTGTTGAGCCATCTTGAAAAGCTGATGGTGCGCCTGAATTACGACATGAAGGCGTTTCTGCGCATCCTTTTCAATACCAGCACCTACCAGCGCCAAGCCTCCCATGAGGAGGTGGCGGCCGGGACTGCCTGCCACTTCACGGGCCCGGTGCTGCGCCGCATGACAGCCGAGCAACTGTGGGACAGCTTCGTGACGCTGATCAACCCGAATCCCGACATGCTAAACATGACCACCCACGAAGTCTGGGAGCAGCGCAGGCTGGCTGTGGAAAAGGTCGCCGGTCCGGCGGAGACGTTCAAGAGCATTCAAGTGGCCGCCAAGAACTACCAGGAGCAGCCGGAAGGTGTGGAGGCCATGCAGAGACGGTTGGCGGAGGCCAGCGATGAGGCCAAAAAATACCAATCCATCGCCGCCACAGCCACCGGACCTGAAAAACAGGCTGCCACCGCCCACGCGGCTGAGTGCCAGGCGAAGATCAAATCCATCAACCGTGAGATCACCGCCCTATACAGCCATGCACGCCGCACCGTCATGACGGAAGTGATCATTCCCGGCCAAAAAAAGCTGTTCGAAAAGGTCACCGGCAAGCCCTTCAAGACCCTTGCTGATGAACCCAATCGGGAAGTTCCGACTCAGGCCGCCCCCAGTGCCGACATGCAAGCCGCCCCCAGTGCCGAAATGCAGGCGGCCGGTGCTGCCGACGGCGGGCGCACCATGGCCCCTGCGGATGGCAAGACCAAGCCGACCAAGGCGGAGGCCGCCGAAGCCGAGATCAAGGCCTGGAGCGAAGAGGCCACCTACTATGCCCTCCCCCGGAGACAGTGGCGGGACTACTTCCGTTCGCGGGCCCAGCAGTCCCGGCAGTGGCTGCGCGCGGCGGAAATCGAAAGCCCCGCCCCGCGTGGTCATTACCTGCGCGAATTTGGCCAGAGCGACCGGGAAATCATTGAGAACAGCAACAGTGATGCCTCCGTTCCCCAGGCTCTGGCATTGATGAATGGAGAGCTCCTGCCGCAGATCCTTCACCGCTACAGCCAGCTCATGCTCACCGTGGGCAAGGCCCAGTCTGCCGACGAAAGAATCGACGCCGCTTACATGGCCGTGCTTTCCCGCAAGCCTACCGCCAGGGAAAAGGGCCTTTGCCTTCAGGCCCAGGACAAAGGCCTCAGCACCGTGGAGGACCTGATCTACGCACTGATCAACACCCGGCAGTTCATCTTCAATCAGTAAGTTTTGTTCGGCTGAGACGGGACGGCCAATCTTCCTGGGGCTCCCCAGACTCTAAAAACTGGAATCTCGCCATTTGAATCACCTGCCCCTTTCACTTCGATGGCTGGGGCATCCCTGTGAGTTCATCCGCCAAAGCAGAAGTCGGCAAGCTTGAGACGTGGATGCCGCGAAGGGGATGTGGCGCAGGGCAAGCTTCTCAAATTCGGATCAATCCACGAATCGGCCGGCCATTCGGCACGATGGGTGTGGGGCGTCCGGCGAAATCATTGATCGTCTCCTTGCCGGAGTCGATGCCGAGATGGTGATAGATGGTGGCGAGGAAATCATGCGGACTGCACGCATTCTCGACCACGTCTTCACCACGCTTGTCACTGGCACCAATGACGCCACCGGTTTGCAGGCCACCACCGGCCCATAAATTGGTAAAGGCACGCGGCCAGTGATCTCGTCCTGGCTGCACGACGCCTGCGGCAGCGCTGGCCTCTCCGGCGCCCGAGCTGGCCACATGACTGATCTTCGGCGTGCGCCCAAACTCACCGCTAACGACGACAAGAACGCGCTTGTGCAGACCACGAGCATGCACGTCCTCGATCAATGCCGACACGGCCTGATCAAAGGCACCGGCTCGAAAGCGCAAGGCGTCGAAGACATGATGATTGACCGCGTGATCGTCCCAGTTGCCCACGCGACCACATTGCGGGCCGTCGAGACAGCTCGTGATGATTTCCACGCCAGACTCGACGAGCCTGCGCGCCAGAAGCAATTGCTGGCCCCAGCGATGCATGCCGTAGCGCTCGCGGGTGCGCTTGTCTTCCTTGCTCAAATCAAAGGCGTGTCGCGTTTCTGGATTCGTGAGCAGCGTCATCGCCTGTGCTTCAAACTGATCCATAGCCCCCATCTCACCGGCAGCATCGACACTGCGCTCCAGGCTGTCCAGACTGCGCCTCAGTGCCACGCGCTCATTGAGACGTGCCACCTGCGCCGGATTGGACAGACCCACGTTCGGCACGGCAAAGTCCGGACGGCTGGGATCATTCGAGATCGACAGCGGCGAGTAGGCGGCATTCACATAGCCAGGACCAGCGATGGTGAAGCTGTCGTAATTGATGATCGGATTCACGCCGACGTAATTGGGCAGCGGGCTATTACGCTTGTTCTTCGAGCGCAGATAGTTTGCCACCGTCATCCAGTCGGGCAGCAGCGGCTTCGGTTTGTCGCGCGGATCGGTGTCACCGCTGAGCATTTGCAAGGAGCCTGCAGGATGCCCGCCTCCCGTGTGTGTCATCGAACGCAGAAGCGTGAACTTGTCCGCGATCTTTGCCTGAAGAGGAATCAACTCCGTGAGCTGCATGCCTGGCACCTTGGATCTGATCGTCTTGAACGGGCCGCGATACTCGCTGCCAATGTCCGGCTTCGGATCATAGGTGTCGAGGTGAGAGCACCCACCGCGCAGCCAGACCAGAATGACGGCCGTGCGTTCGCGCGCAGGTTTCACGGCATTTTCCGCGCGCAGCTTCAGCAGTCCCGGCCAGCCCAGGCTTGCGAAGCCGGTGAGCCCGATGCTCATGAAGCCACGTCGATCCAATGGGCCGGAGCAAAGGGGAGAAGGGCGTAATGCGGGCATGAGCCCTGAGCATACGGCCAGTGCTTCTGGTTTCTTCGCTTCAGCCATCATACAGCAACAAGAAGCTGCCTATGATGCACGCTTGATACCGGTTGGCGCATCGGCGGAGAAGCCCACCGCCAGGGAAAAGGCCCTTTGCCTTCAGGCCCAGGACAAAGGCCTCAGCACCGTGGAGGACCTGATCTACGCATTGATCAACACCCGGCAGTTCATCTTCAATCAGTAAGAGACTGCCGTCGGCGGTCTGCCATCGAGCCAACCCTACCAAGACCCCTTTCACTGGCAGACGTGCCTTCAGTCTTTCGATTTCGAAAGTAGGATCTCCACCCCTCGTCTCCAGCAATCCCAGTCGTGCCCACCCTCGATCTCGATCAGTTGATCGGGCTTTAAAAGGGCGCGCGCAAAGAATCGATTGCTGGTGAGTAGTTTGTCACTTTTCCCCACCGCGAGGGAAATGGCAAAAGGCGGACCTGAACGAGAGAGCCATTGGCGCTTCATCTCCATCCACATTTTCTGCAGGGCCTCGGCCTTGCTTCGTGGAGTTGCCACGGGGCTACTCCAGTTCTCCAGCCCGCCAGCTTTTTCGATCTCAGCCAAAAGCTCCTTCTCTCCGACAAAAGGCGACAGCAGCCCCATTTGATCCACCTCCCCAGGGTAACGAAGGGAGTAAGTGAGTGCCCCGAGTCCACCCATCGAGACGCCGATGATCATCACTCGCAGCCCCTGCTTTTTAGCCGGGCCGATGATTTCTTCATGCAGGCAGACATCCGCCAGACCCTTCATGTAATAGCCTAGATGCAGATCCGGAGCCACGATTCGTGCCAGCGGGCGCTCCTTTCGGACAAGGTCCACAATGCCGTATTGAACAAACTCCTCAGGCGGACTCAAGCGTCCCGGCAGGAGCAGCACCAGCTCCTGCGCCTCCTTCCCTTGGGGTTCAAACTGAAGCTTCCGCAGTGGCCGCGTCGGTTGGGTGAGCAGTATTCGGCAGGCCGATATCGGCAGAGCTGCCAAGGCCGTCATGAATTGGAGAAATCGGGAGCGCATCATGGCTGAGGATCGGGTGGGCCTTGGAGGGCCTGATTCGTGTTTCGAGGGGCGATGATCCGCGCACAAGGCGGCTTGGGCCGCGCAGCGCGTGCGCCCTTCACGGCCTCAGCCCTTGGATGCAGTGGCACCATAAGTTCGAATGAAATCGAACTCGGCCTCAAAAGGGGCCTGCTTCTTGTCGCCGAGCAGAATACTCACACGACGGACTTTGGAGGTATCCAGCCGCTCCTCGGGCAAGTCGAGGCCTCGGAAGCTGCCTTTGAAGGCGGCAAAGGGAACCTTCACTTCGATCCACTCGCCCTTTTGGGTGGCGAACTCGGCCGCAAAGGACACCTCCATCCCGCGAAACAGGGCGTCCGTAGCTAGCCGCACCTGATACCTGCGGCCATCGCCCTTCACACGCACCAGCAGTCCGAGAGCGTTGCTAAGGTCCAATTTCAAATCGCCACTGCGGAAGGTCGAAAAGCCGCCGTTGTTCTCCAGCGATAGCATGCCGCTAAACCGCAACGTCCCGGCTTCGTTCGGCGTCAGTTTACCCTCTGAAAGTCCGCCCATCACGCCATCGTTCACCACCTGCCAGTTCATGCCATCCTGGCCGTCAAACTCCGTGATCGATTGCACCCGCGCCGCAGTCGTTTCATCCGCCTCCTTGGCATCCGTGGAAAAACATAAAACAAGCCCGCAGGCAGCGACAAGGGTTTGATGAAGGGTTGTGTGAGCCATGACTCAGACAACGTCTGCTGAGCCAAGGCGGATTGATCCGTTTCCACGCAGCGG
>JBILPY010000186.1:0-7474 GCA_044373575.1 Prosthecobacter sp.
ACAGGTTCGCGGCGTAGGCCTGGAGTTCGCGGTATTCCGCGAGGATGCTTTTCACCGCAGCGATGGTCGCTTTGACCTGCTGGGGCATCGGCGCGAGTGCAGGAGTCTCGAAGACGATCTCCAGCGCATGAGGTCTCTGCTCCGGCGGAGCACTGAGGATGCCGAGATAGCCCTCTTTAATGATGCCGCGTGAAGCGAGGAAGCCATCAATGATGTGCTGCTCATTGCGTGGCAAAAACTCACTAGCGGCCTTTAGCGCAGGCTCCAGCAGGTGCTCGCTGAGCAACGCACCACTGACGAATCCGTAGCAGCCGTCGGAGGTATCATCGGAGTGCAGTGAGATGATGCCGTCGTATTTTTCACGGCGCAGTTCGCTCTCGAGATAGATGACCTCGGGCTCGATGGAGCCATACCAAAACTCGCGATTCAAGTCGAGGCCGCTGTGACTGTGGCGCGTGCCGAGGTTCCGGCCCGATGGATTGCAGATGGGGAAGAAATGCAGCTCGTAGTCATGCAACTCGTCCGGTTTCTCGGCAGCCCAACGGATGAGATCCTGCACAGCCAGCGTGCCCGCTTCTTCATCCCCATGAATGCCCGCGAAGATACCGATCTTGATGCCGTGCCCCGGTTTGAGCGGCTTGCTGACGATCTTCGGGATGAAGATGCCTTGATCTGGCGGGAGGCTTTGGAGCATCAGTCGTGAGGCCGACAGTGGGATGGTGCCACGCTGAAAAGCGTGCCTGCCGGCGAACTGCAAATGGTAGGGAAGTGTCATGGTTTCAAGTGTGGACTTGGTGGCGAGCGATGGCCGATCACTTCGGCTGGTAGATCTGGTCAAAGAGACCGCCCTCATCGAAATGCTTTTTCTGCGTTTTGCCCCAGCCGCCGAAGTCGCCGTCGATGGTGACAAGGGTGAGTTTCGGGAAACGGGCGCTGCATTTGGCAGCAGCAGCGGCATCACGCGGGCGGTAGTAGTGCTTGCCGATGATGTCCTGTCCCTCGGGCGTGTAGAGGTATTCGAGGTAGGCTTTGGCGACCTCGGTGGTACCGTTCTTCTCAGCGTTCTTGTCCACCACGGCCACGGTCGGCTCGGCGAGAATGCTGAGTGATGGGATGATGATCTTCGTCTGGCCGGGAAACTCGCGCTGGATGAGCCATGCCTCGTTTTCCCAAGACAGGAATACATCGCCGATGCCACGCTGCGCGAAGGTGGTGGTGGAGGCACGAGCGCCGGTATCGAGCACAGGCACGTTCTTGTAGAGCGCTGTGATGAACTCCTTTGCCTTGGCCTCGCTGCCGTATTGCTTCAGCGCGTAGGCCCAGGCGGCGAGGTAGTTCCAGCGCGCACCGCCGGAGGTTTTCGGATTCGGCGTGATGACGTTCACGCCGGGCTTCACGAGGTCATCCCAGTCCTGGATGTTCTTGGGGTTCTCTTTGCGGACGACAAAGACGATGGTGCTCGTGTAAGGCGCGCTGCTGTTTGGCAGACGCTTCTGCCAGTCCGGCGCGATCAAACCTGCCTGCTGACCGATGACGTCGATGTCACCGGCGAGCGCCAGCGTGACGACATCGGCTTCGAGGCCATCAATGACGGCGCGGGCCTGTTTGCCGGAGCCGCCGTGAGATTGGTCGATGCTGACTTTCTTGCCTGAGGTGGTTTTGTAATGCTTGGCGAAGGCTTTGTTGAACTCGGCGTAGAGTTCGCGCGTGGGATCGTAAGAGACGTTCAGCAGCTCGAAATCGGCGGCGTGAATGGTGAGGCTGAGAAGAAGAGTGGAGAGGATGGAGGCAGATGTTTTCATGATGCTTTGAATGTTGAATTTGAGGATGTGGATGGGTCAGAAGAAGCGGTGGCTGATCTCGAGATAGGCGAAGTCGGTGTCGTTCCCGCGCACTCGATTTTGGATGAAGTTACCAGGGATGAAGTGCGCGTAGCCGAGAGTGATCTCCGTCTTCGGGCTGAGGGTGTAGCGGGCGCGGATGTCGAACTCGTGACCGACGAAGCCGCCGCTGTTGCCCGTGCGATCACGAGCGTTGTTCGCATTGGTGAAGCGGTCTTTGTCACTGGCGAGCCAGTACCAACTGTAACCAAAGTCGATGCGCAGATTGTGCCTGGGTTTGGCCTCCACACGCAGCTTCGGCGTGCTGATGTTTTCATAGACGATGTAGTCGTTGGCCGACCACGGACGCCCGAAGCCGTAGAAGCGCTCGAAGCGGTTGTCCTCATCGTCATTCGGATCGCGGTCACCACTGGCATAGCCGTAGAAGGCGCTGAAACGCGGCTTCCAGGGGTGCGAGGCGAGCGTGTAGCCGACTTCGGCATTGCCGCCATAGGCACGGATGGACCGGTTTCCATTGCGGCCAAATTGATAGGTGAAGCTGGCGTCGTAGTCGAAGCCGCTGTCGCCAATGATGCCGTAAGCGCGCAGGCCGGGCGAGTGGACGAGCCTTTCTGCCACAGCACCATAAGCTGACTGATTCAGCGCCAGATAGTAGGGCTCCAGCGTGATAATGTCTGACCATCCCCGCCAATGACCGATGACGCCATAGAGCCACTTTTGCTCCGCTGGCTCATCCCACTCATACTGCAACCTTTCCAAGGGCTGCACCGCGAGGAGGTCGATCTGCCAGTCGTTGGTTTCCTGGCCGAGCGTGCCGTGGAAACCCTGGAAGGTGTTCGCGGTGTTGCGCCATTGATTGTTGCCCAGCAGGCGGCGGTCGAGGAACTCGAAGTTATGAATGCCGTAGCGCAGACTCACAGGACGTGAGTTGCCGATGGCATCATGGCCGAGCAGGTCTTTGAAGTAGAGTTCACCGTAGAGACGGATGAACTCGAACTCATTCACATCGCGGTTATCACGGTCGTAGTTGCTGTTGTAGCGACGCGAGTCCTGCACCTCGAAGGCGAGGCGGAAGGGGTCGAGCGCTTCTTTGATGCCGAGATAAAAGCGGGTGCGATGGAGCCAGGGCTCATCACGACCAGCCTGAGCCCGGCGGATATCGTCATCGCGATACTCGTAGCGGAAGCGGTAATCGAGTCCGAGGTCGAGCCAGTTCACATTCAGCAGCGAGTCGATGCCGAGTTCGCTCACATTGCGCGCATACTTCGGCGGATCTGGATCACGCGTGGTGCTGTAGCTGAGCGGGTTTTGATAAAAGGTGCCTCGCGTGAGCTTCGGAGCTTCGTAGTCCTCCGCGAAGGCCGGTGTGGCGATCAGGAGGAGGGCGGCGAGGATGGGGGCGTGTCGTTTTCTGGTGTGCTTGTCGGTGGGGTTCATGATTCTTGCGGGCGTCGGCGTCCGGTGGTCCGGTCGGCGTCAGCAAGAGTGTTTTCAGAGGCCCCTGCGGGTGCAGTAGGCAAAGGGGTATCAATGCCGCGAGGTGCGGCGAACTGGCGGAGCTTCGTCAGTGGCGAAGCGGGTCTTTTCCGTGCTTTCGACCTGCGTGACGCGTCCTTCATGGACAACGATCTGCACGGAGCCGAAGCGCATGGCGGCGACTTTCTGGCGGACGACTTCGAGCCAGGGCTCGATGGAGGATGGGGCAAGGGTCTGGCTCATGGCGCATCAGGTGGCGGGTGAGAGCAGGGCGGCGAGGAAGCCGTCGGCGGGATCAGCGTGAAGTGTTTTAGCAGTCTTTTTCTTGGCGGTCTTTCGTGTCGCCGCAGCCTGCTGCTCTTGTTTGCGCAGAGTGACCTCGACGACGTGTTCCAGCGTGTAGCGGTCGAGGATGTTCGCGATGGCGTTGCGCACATCGATCATCAGCATCCGGAGTCCGCAGTGCTCCTCGTCGGGACAGGTACACTTCTCATACTCCGTCTCACTGGCGCAGCCGATGGGCGCGAGCTTACCGTCGATGAGCCGCACGACATCGCCCATCTTGATGGACTTCGCGGGCTTCGCGATGCGTGCCCCGCCGTGTTTGCCGCGCAGGCTTTCCACATAGCCAGCCTGCTTCAGTTCGAAGAGGATGGCCTCCAGGAATTTGAACGGAAGCCGCTCCTGCTCCGCGAGCACCGAAACGGAGATCACGCCTTCGCCCTGCCGGTCGGCAATGCCGAGACGGATGAGGGTGCGGAGGGCGTATTCGCCGCGTTTGGTGAGCTTCATGCCAAACACATTCACTCCTAATATACACTCAGCAAGTAGGAATTAGAATTTGTTTCGAACTATCTGCGATATGTCTGAACTCTGTCTCCCAGTCATCAGTGCGGAAGGTCTGGGCGGGAAGACCATCTTTGTTGAAGAGATTCGCCCACGCGGTGTTGCTGGACCATTCGTAGCGTACGGCGGCAGGCTGTGGGACGGTGGGGCTGGAGACAAGAACGCTATCGCCATCAATAACTACATCGGCCCAGACGAATTTCTTGTCGGCACCGCGATTAGGATGCCCTGGCTCTTATCGCTATGAAGAGCGGCGAGGCCCTGGCCGAAGAGGGGGAGCGATTCATTGAGTCTATGTGGAGAATGACCCGACGCCGACACAGCTATTGCCGCAGATCAGAATTTGATGCCCGTACGGATGCCAAACGTGCATGGCGCACCGGCTTCACCGATGACTCGCGGCGTTCCGAAGATGGGGTAGCTCATGGCGACGGGGACATAGCCGGTGTTGAAGGCGTTATTCACGAAGAACTCGGTAAACCAGGAGTGCCCACGGATGCCGAGACGGAAGTTTGCGAGCGTATAGGCGTCCTGGCCGGAGCGGTTCTGCGGTGTGTATTCAAAGGCTCCGATAAACTGAACATCCGCCCGCGCATACAGTGTGAGGCGATGATTCAGCGGCAGGTTTGCGACAGCACCGAAGGTGACATTGTAATCAGGGGCATAAGGCAGGGAACGCCCGCCGATGCCTTCGCCACTGTCACGTGCGCCATTGTCGAACTCGGTGTCCTGCCAGCTGGCGGTGCTGAAGAGGCTGAGGCGATCACAGCAGCGGTAGTTCAGCGCGAGTTCGACACCGTGGGATGAAGCGTCACCTGCATTGTCGAGGAAAGATCCACCCCCTGCGCTGGGCTGGATGAGCTGCAGGTCATTCCATTGAGTGCAAAAAGCTGCGAGCGTGTAAGCGAGGCGATTCTTGAACGCCTGCCCCTTCAGCCCGAGTTCGTAATTCCAGGTGCGCTCTTCCTCATACTCTGCCGGTCCTTCAATGTTGAAGCCGCCGGCCTTGTAGCCGCCGGAGAAACTGAGGTAGCCCATGAGGTCGGGTTTGAAGCGATAAGATAAAGCAAACTGCGGCGAGAGCGCTGCGTAGCTGCGGTTGGCATCCACACGACTCGTGCCGCCTGGCACGACGGCCAGGCTGCCACTGGCATCTTTGTTTTCGAGATCCAGACGCAGCCCGGCCAGCAGGTCGAGCCTTCCCCACAGTGTGAGGATGCCCTGCCCGTAGAGCCCCAGTCCGAGGTCGTCGAATTCGCCGCGTGTGAAGGATTCCGGCACTGGCAGGAAGCCGAGGTCCTGTGTGTTGGCGATGTCCTGCTCGTGTTTGCTGTAAAAGAAGAACGCTCCGGCCTGCCACTGAAGGCTGGCCTGCTTGGAAAAGACGATGGGGTTCCCCTCAGGATTCTTGAAGCGGAACTCCTGAGTGAGGGTGAGCATCTCTTCTTCCCGCCGATGGATGAGCAGCGGCAGGCCGCTGTAGTCGAAGTCGGTCAGATCCTGTGTTTCCCACCAGACGAGGCCCGTGGTGGAGATGAGATCAAAGGCATCCGAATGATAAGTGATCTGGAGTGTTGGCTGAATGACATCGCGCTTTGTGTGACCGTAGAAATTGCTCGTCAGTTGGCGCTCGCGGCGGCGCAGGCGGGTGACGTCTTGCAGCGCATAGTCTCCATCATCTGCGGATTCGGCGGCGAGGATGAAGCGGACCTCCAGCGTCTCATCGGGCTGCCAGAGAAACTGCGTTTTGCCGAACCAGGAGCTACGGTTGTCGATGTCGCGTCCGGTCGTTGCATCTTCGGAGAAGCCATCGCGCTCGCGATGCCCCCCAGCGAAGCTGAAGCCGAGCTGATCCTGAATAAGCGGCCCGGTGACACTGCCCCGGAAGTCGTAGAGGTTATAGTTCCCAAAGGTGGACTCTGCGCTGCCGCCCCAGGTGGTGAGTGAAGGGCGGCGGCTGGTGATGCCGATGAAACCGCCAGCGGTGTTGCGACCCATCAGTGCGCCCATGGGCCCGCGCACGAAATCGATCTGCTCCACGTCGAGGAGTTCAAGGCTGCTGGAGTTGGCACTGAACTGAGGAACACCGTCCATGAAGGTGGTGACGCCGGGGTTCATGGGCGAGCCGCCGATGCCGCGAAACACGGGCTGGCTGGCGCGACGGGCGCTGTACTCATTGAAGAAGACTCCTGGCGCATGAATGGCGGCATCTTTGACTGAGCGCACAGCAGCGGAGTCGAGAAAGGCGGCATCACTCACGGTGGCGCTGAGCGGGAGGTCGAGCAGACGGCGCTCAAGCCTGGGCGTGGCGAGCGCTTCGACATCGAGTTCGCATACCTGACGTGCCACGGGAATGGGAATGGCGGAAGCGCTGGGCTTGCTCGTGTCTGTTTGTGCACCCAGAAGCGAGGGGAGGAGAAGGCTGGTGAGAAGGCAAATCGCAGAGCGGAAATCGGGCATTCATCAGCTTTATGAAACTCGTGAAAGTCTGGCAATGCCTTTTGAGATGATTTTGAAACTCAGATGGGCCTGCTCCCAGCCTCGACGGCAGACGCCATCACCGCCCCGCCTCCGGCATGACGCTGGACATCCTGTCTAAATCACCCTACCCCTCGCGCTACGCCCATCCGCCGCCGAAGACATGACCCCCGCCCCCGAAACGCAACGAGCCGACAAATGGCTCCATCTCATCCGCGTCTTCAAAAGCCGCAGCCTCGCCACCCAGGCCTGTACGAAAGGCAACGTCACCCTCGGTGCCCAGATCATCAAACCCAGCCGTGATCTCAAGCCCGGAGATGTCCTCGAAGTCGTCCGCGGCGACCTGAAGCTCCGCCTCGGCGTCATCGCCTTCCCCGCGCAGCGGCTCAGTGCTCCGCGCGTCCCCGAGTTCTGTGACAATCAGACCCCCGAGGAGTGGATCATCAAAGCCTCCGAACTCCGCCGCCAGCGCGAACTCGAGACTCCCCACGCCCACGAAGCCGTGGCCAAGCCGAACAAACAGCAGATGCGCCAGCTACGCGAGTGGTGGGCGCAGGATCAGGACTGACAACCAGGAATGCCGGCGTGTGATCGCTGCACGAAAAATCCCCAGATGCAGTTTGAGAACTCACCTGCGGCGAAGCGGATCTGGGTCGGACCAGATTTGAGTTCATAGACCGGAAAACAAAAGTCCTGCTGATACAAAGGGTCCTTCACATGAACCTCCTCAGGTGTGTCGATCCAGGCGCTAGTCCAGAGTTCCACCCCATTGATGGCATAGGGTCCGCCATCGACACACGAGCCGTGAAAAACCCATTCTTCGTTCATCCGAT
>JBILPY010000187.1:0-7470 GCA_044373575.1 Prosthecobacter sp.
CGAGCGGCAGCCAGATCCGACTCATTGATGTGCCCGCGACCTATGGCAATTGGGCCTGGCAGAGCTACTCCATCAACGCCTCCTCCACACTCACTGGAAGCGAGGCTGATCCCGATGGCGATGGCCTGGCGAACATTGCCGAATACGCCTGGAAGCTGAATCCAGCCGCACGCAGCACACCTCTGGCTGCGCTGAATGCCGCGAGCAATGGCGCGACGGTTTCCTTCACCTTCAAGAGCCCGCGCAATCAGCCCGATGTGGCCGTGATCGCCGAGTGTTCCCCCGATCTCCGCACCTGGGAGCCTGCGGCCTCTGTCGTGATCACGAGCGATGCCGACTTCGACACCCGCCAGTGCTCCTCCAGCGCAGGCACACGCTACTTCTGGCGCGTGCGCTTTGAAAACGTCCCCTGAAATCCCATGAAACACTTCATCCTTCTTCTCACCTTGATGGTTCTGGGTCATCAGGCACAGGCAGCCACTGTCTCCATCTCCGTGAACAGCAATGGCGGCCCCATGTTTGCCACGAGTGCCGGCGATTTGCTCAGCCTGGGCTCCTGCATCCGCATCGGCGTCTTCGATACCTCGGGCGGGAATCTGACGACGCTGCAAACCAGCGACGACTACTTCGCCATCGACGCGCTTTTCACTCCGCTGGGAGAAAGCGGAGGCAGCAGCGGCACGGTCACCCAGTCCGGAAACTCCGGCAGCGTGCTCATGATCAATGACCTCTTCGGCACAGGCAATGTGCTCGGGCAGATCGCCAACATTGATTCGGCCTACTTACCCGCCGGTCAGCAGCTCTACGCCTGGGTTTTTAACAGCGCCGCCCCACAAGGTTCGGAGCAATGGGGCATCTACACCTCCACCACCGGCTGGAATTTCCCCAACGGCCTCGGTTCCGAAACACTCTCCACGTTTGAGATTGATACCGTCCTTCGCGGCTCCACCACCGGTGGCCTGACGACAACAGACCGCTTCAGCCTCTCCCCTGTGCCCGAACCAAGTGGATCACTCCTGATCCTCGCTGCGGGTCTCGTTTTCCGCCTCCGCCGCACACGCCGCCACACCTCCGTCTGATCATGCATTTCAGGCTTCTCATCCTCCTCATCGGTTTCATGGCCGCCAGCCTGGCCACTGAGTCGTACGCTCAGCAGTCTGCCGCACGGCTGTGGAATGAGCAGCTCCTCGGTGCCATCAGGATCAACATTCCGCATCCGCCAAGACACGCCCGCAATCTCCATCACCTCGCCACCGTCATGTATGACGCCTGGGCCGCTTACGACAGCACCGCCATCGGTTACATCCATCACGAGCGCGCCTCGGCTCCAGGCAGCATCGAAGACGCACGCAGGGAGGCCATCAGCTACGCCGCCTATCGGCTGCTGAAGTCCCGATTCGCCACAGGCACAGGTGCAGCCACAACAAACGCCGCGCTGGATGCCCAGATGGTCGCCCTGGGTTTCAACGCCGGTATCACCTCCACCGTCGGGGCCGCTCCCGCCAATGTCGGCAACCGCATCGCCGCCACCATCCTCGCCTGGGGACTCGCCGACGGTTCCGGAGAATCCAACGGCTACACGGACCCCGCCTATTGGAATCCACAGCCCGCCATGATCGTGCTCAGCAGCAGCGGTGCCGTCGGCGGCATCCCTGATTTCACTGATCCCAACCGCTGGCAGCCTCTCGCCCTCAGTGCCGCCTTCTCCCAAAACGGCATCCCGATCCCCGAAACCATCCAGCCCTACGTCGGTGTCACCTGGCTAAGCGCCACACCCTTCTCTCTCGCTCGTGACAATCCAAACGAACTCTGGCTCGATCCCGGCCCACCCTCCAAATTAGGCACCGCCACCGACGCCACTTACAAAGCCGGAGCCCTCGAACTCCTCATCAAAAGCAGCCAGCTCAACAGCGAAGCTTTGATCGACATCTCCCCCGGTGCTTTCGGAAACAATCCCCTCGGTAATGACAGCGGCACCGGCCACACCGTCAATCCCGTCACCGGCCAGCCCTACGCCTCGAACATCGTCAAGCTCGGCGACTTCTCCCGCGTCATGGCAGAATTCTGGGCCGACGGTCCCCACTCCGAAACCCCTCCCGGCCACTGGCACGTCCTGGCGAACGAAGTTTCTGATACACCGGGCTTTGAAAAGCGCATCGGAGGCAGCGGCCCCATCGTCAACGACCTCGAATGGGACGTGAAGACCTACTTTGCCCTCGCCGCCGCCACCCACGACGCCGCCTGCGCCTGCTGGAGTGTCAAACGCTACTACGAAGGCCCGCGCCCCATCACCATGATCCGCTACCTGTGCAGCAAGGGTCAGTCTTCCGATCCAGGCGGTCCCTCCTATCATGCTCAAGGCATCCCGCTCATGACAGGCGTCGTGGAAGTCATCACCGACCAGACCTCACAGCCAGGAGGCAAACACCAGTTCATCTGGGATATCGACTTCAAAACCTATGTCCCCGGTGCCAACTACATTGGCAAAATCGCCGTCTATTCCTGGCCCAGCGAGCCCGGAGATCCCCTCACCCAGACCAATACCGTCCGCTGGATGTTCGGCGAAGACTGGCTGCCCTACCAGCGCGCCAACTTCAACACACCCGCCTTCCCCGGTTACATCTCCGGTCACTCCACCTTTTCCCGTGCCGCCGCTGAGATCCTCACCGCCATCACAGGCAGCGCCTACGTTCCCGGCGGTCTCGGCAGCTTCGTCGCCGAACAAAACGAATACCTCGTCTTCGAGCAAGGCCCTAGCCAGACCGTCACCCTCCAGTGGGCCACCTGGTATGACGCCGCCGATCAAGCCGGCCAGTCCCGCCGCTGGGGCGGCATCCATCCCGTCGAGGACGACCATCCCGCTCGTCTCATCGGTTCCCAGGTTGGCAAACAAGCATGGACCCTCACCCAGAAATACTTCACCGGCGAAGTCCTCACCGAAACCATCGTCCCCACCCAGACCTGGAATCCAAACGGCTCAGTCACCCTCAGCAGCACCACGCGTCGTGGCCTCTATTACCTTTGGGAATACAGCACCGACCTCCAGAACTGGACCCCGCTCACCAGCGGCAGTCAGGCGAAAGATGCCGCCCTCACCATCACCGATACCCCACCGCTAGGACAGCGCCGCTTCTACCGCACGAGGTGGGTGACCACAGGTCCGTGAGTCATTCCTCCGACACCCTCTTCGCCTTCGATCTGCCGCCCTTCCAGAGGTCATACTGCGGATCAGCATGGGTCTGGAAAAATGCATCCAGCTTGCCTGACATCTCTTTCGTCATCGAACCCATAGCAGACTGGCCGAACAAATTGAAGCGTTCCATCGGGTCCGTCTCCATGTCGTACAACTCATGTGGGCCGTTCGGGTGCCGGTGCACATACTTCCAGCGCTCTCCGCGCACCGCGCGGCAGATTTCCATCTCGTAGAAGACCGTGTTGTCCCAGTCCGCCACCTTTTCACCACGCAGCACGGCGGAGAAATCACGCCCCGGCAGCCTTGGCTTCGTGGGCAGCTTTTCACTCAAACCGAGGTGGCCGAGCAAGCTCGGGACGAAGTCGTAATTGCTCACGAGCAGGTCTGAAGCCACTCCCGCTGGCACAACGCCGGGCTGACGGAAGATGAGAGGAATCTGCATCATCAGCTCATGCGCACCGATGGGCCGCGTGTGATCGCCCATACCCCAGATTCCATTTTGTCCGCCCATCCAGCCTTGATCGGAGGAGTAGATGACGAGTGTGTCCTTCTCCAAACCCAACCGCTTCAGCGCCGCCATCACTTCACCAACGCCATCATCCACACCGCTGACCTCCGCCGCCATGCGACGCCTTGCACGCGGGTCGTTGTGGAACTGCTTGTTGTGATGCTGCCAGGGATGCATCGCATCGCGCGGGAAGCTTTGCAGTTCCTTGTCAGCATAGTAGGCCGCGTGGCGGTTCTTCGACTCATTGAGCATCAGATTGCCGAGTGAATACGGCCCGTTGTAAGCGAGGTAGAGAAAGAAAGGCTCGTTCTTGTTTGCCTCGATGAATTCGATCCCACGCCGAGTCCAGAAATCCGTCGTATACTCCGCCACCTCGGTGACCTGCCCGTTCTCGATGATCTTCTGATCATAAAATTCCCGCGTGCTGCCATCCGGCTTCGTCACCCAAAAGCCGAAGCCTTCACTCGGCGTCAAATTCGCCCCGAGATGCCACTTTCCACTCAGCCCGCAGGTGTAGCCCGAGTCCCGCAGGATCTCGCCGATGGAGGTGAACTCCGCGAGTGTGTTGTAAGCCTCCGGTCCCATCATGAACTTCGGATCGAGAAACGAATGCACCCCATGCTGCGAGGGGATGAGCCCCGTGAGAAACGTCGCCCGAGTCGGCGAACAAACGGCATTGCTGCTCAGAGCCCGCGTGAATTTCACCCCACCCGCCGCCAACGCATCAATGTGCGGCGTGCGGATATCTTTGTTGCCATAGCACCCGAGCGTCCATGCCCCTTGATTGTCCGTGAGGATGAAAACCACATTGGGCTTCTTTGCCTGCACTGAAGCCATGGCGGAAAGGACGCAGAGGACGGCAAGGACGTAACGCATGACGAGTAAACGTCATTAACGCTGCGGGATTACACTCAGCGCTATTAGAGAAGACTTCGCCAGGTCTTCGGATCACGCTTTTCATGCACCACGCCAATGATCCAAACAGCATCCTCAATGATTCGATAGACCACGAGATACGGAAAGCTCTTCATCAAATACCTTCGTGTACGAGGCGAAAGCGGCATTCCTGTTTGGGGATGTTTCGAAAGCCATTCAGAGGCAGCTTCAAGCCTCTGGAGAAAACGACTGGCAGCCTGCTCTGAGCGCTCGTGGTAATAATTAAATGCCTCCAGAGACTCCGCGCGCGCAGCATCAGTGAAGAACACTTTCATGAGTGAAGCTTGCGGCGCATCTCGGCAAAAACTCCATCGGCGTCATGCAATTTCATCTCGCCTCGTTCTACAGCATCTACACGCTGCTCCATCTCGTCGGCGAGACTCACCTCCCACATCGCATCGCATGAACTTAGGATCAAATCATCGAGCAACGATGCCTGCTCCCTTGCTGGAAGCTGCATGAATGCTTGGCGGAGAAAAGCGGTGGACATAAGGTGAAAATAATGTCGGAGGCGTTGTCAGCAACCTCAACTTAGCGTCGGAGCCCCTGCACGCGGCCCTGCATATCCTCCAGCACGGGAGCCAGCTCGATCTTCTGTTTCACGCTGGCTTCGCGGAGGAAAAGCATCGGATCTTCGGCCACGAGTTCATCCATGAACTTCCGATCCTGCTCGGCTAGGCGGTCGCCATCCGGGTCGTTGCCTCGCAGGCTTTTCATATCGCCCCTCATGCGGCCGACCATGCGCTTGCGATCCTCGGCTGGCATGACTTTCAGACCACGATCGATGATTTCAAAGAGCGGCTCGATGGTGCGGTTCACATATTCCTTCTGCTCATCCTCGGTCAGCGAGGCGAAGAACTTGTCGAGCGACTCCTGCGCGTCCTCACGCAGGCTTTTGCGCTGGCCGATGTCGAGCCGCTGGTAGTTCATGATCACCTTGGCCAGATACTGACGGCGCTTTTCATCGCTCGTTTTCTCACCCGAAAGCCACGGAGCCTGCTCCACCAAGTCCTGCACCTTGCCCGGCCAGGCGACGAGATCATCCGTCTGATGCATGATCACCACCACGACCGTCCAGATGCCGACAAGCAGCGCAGCAGCAGTCATCCAGATGCGTTTTCGAGACATGGCAGATCAGCGTTTGAAGCGTTTGGACACAATGCCGATGAACTCACCCGCTTCCTCAACTCGGAGCTTTTGTGTCACCAAGAAATAGACGATGGCTGAGGTGCCGACGGTGCCAGCAAGTGCCGCAGCCTGCATGAGGAAACTCATCTTCGACCAGCCAGCGAGCACGGAGAACTTGGCCGCAAAACAAACCGCCGCCATGAGGGCGATGCCGACGAGCAGCTTGATCAAGGATTGGGTCAGCGAACGCGTCTCCAGGCCATGAGCAAACTTCCTCATGCTCAGATAGAGCGCGGCGAAGTTCACCGCCAGACCAAGCGCCGTGGCCCAGGCAAGCGCGGTGTGATCCCAATGCAGCACAAAGACGGTGATGGAGTTCAGTGAAGCATTCAGCACGATGATGCCGAGGCTGACCATCATGGGGATGAATCGCTTGTCGATGGTGTAGAAGGCGGGCTGAAGCACCTTGATGGCCGAGTAAAAGACGAGTCCGAAAGCATAAGCCTGAAGCGGAGCAGCGGTGTTTGCCACATCCGTAGCCGTGAACTTTCCGTGCTCGAAAAGGATGGAGACGATCTCGTTCGACAAGAGCGAAAGCCCCACCGCACAAGGCAGCGTGAGGAAGAGCACGAGCCTCAATCCTTTGGCCAAGGCCCCACGAAAAGCGGGTGTCATGCCCTCAGTCGCCAAACGTGAAAGCATCGGCAGTGTCACCGTGGCGACCGCGACACCAAACAGGCCGAGAGGAAGCTGCTGAAGTCTTTGAGCGTTCGCCAGCCAAGCATTGGCGGACTCCTGCCCGACGGTGTAGGAGGCGAAGATGGAGTTCAGGAACACATTGATCTGCGTTCCACCTGCCGCGATCAGCGAGGGCCACATGAGGCGCAGAACATCGCGAACGCCGTCGTCTTTCCAGCCAAAATCGAGACCAAACTTGAAGCCCACCTTCTTGAGCGCAGGCAGTTGGATGACAAGCTGCAGCACCCCGCCGATCAAGGTGCCGATGGCGAAGCCATTCAGACCTTTCTCCGTGATGTGACCTTCGCGGAAGCCTGGATCAATCATCCACGCGACGGCGATCCCGCCCACGATGCAGCCGAGATTAAAAAACGCCGAGGCCACCGCCGGGATGAAGAAAACTCTCTTCGAATTCAGCATCCCCATCACCAGCGCGGTGATGGAAACGATGGTGATGAAGGGATACATGATCCGCACCAGCGTGGTGCAAAGCACAAGGCTCTCTTCACTGTCCCAGCCCGGATTCAAAAGCCGCACCAGCCATGGCGCGAGAGCCACACCAGCCATCGCGACCATGCTCATGAAGCAGAGCGAGAGCGCCAGCATCTTCCGTCCGAGCGCCCAGGCCGCCTCATCGCCCTCGTTCTTGATCTTCTTCGTGAAGGTGGTGACAAACGCCGTCGAAAGCGCGCCCTCAGCGAAGAGGTCGCGTAGCATGTTCGGCGTGCGAAAAGCTGCTGTGAAGATGCCCGTGAAGTGCGCTCCGAAGAGGCCGTTCAAAAGCTGATCCCGCACCAAGCCGAGCACACGGCTGCACAGGATGGCGATGGAGACGATGCCCGTGCTTTTGGCCTGCGAACTGGTGTCTTTCTTCGGCTCGCTCATGGGAGAGTTAGTGTTTCACCGCTGCGCGACGCAGCTTGTCCATCATGGCGATGCCCATGCCGTGCTCGAACATCGGCTCGGC
>JBILPY010000188.1:0-7455 GCA_044373575.1 Prosthecobacter sp.
GATCGCCATTCTGTCCAATTTCTCCCCGTTCGAGCGGTTGTAGGCGAAGCTGATGTCTTGGAAGTGGATCTCCCCCTGCACACGTCCCAGAGCTCTGGCATCCGGGGCGTCCTGGATGTCAGGCACGCGGTCGAGAACCTTCACGACATTGTTGATGGCATAGCGGGTTTTTTGCAGCAGCAGGCTGACTTTGCTGAGTTCCTTCGCGGGAGGGTAGATGCGTGTCAGCAGCAGAACAACGGCGATGAAGTCTGCCGATTTCAAGCCTTTCACCGACCAGTACACAAGCCCGGCTGCAATGCCGATGGAGGCTACGGCCTCCACCACTGGCCCCACCATCTCGGAGGCGCGCTGCCAGCGGATGGCGTTTCGGCTCATGGAGGCGTTTGCTTTCTCGAAACGTTTCACCTCATAGTCCTCGCGTGCATAGGCTTTGACCAGACGGATGCCGGTGAGTGACTCGTGCATGGCGGTGAGCATGGCGCCTGCCATCTGCTCCTCCTTCTTGCCGGACTTCTTCACCCGTTTGCCCATTCGCATTACGGGAAGCAGGCAGAGCGGGAAGATAAACAAGCTCATGAAAGTGAAGAGCGGCTGCTCCATGAAGAGCGAAACGAGGATCACGATGATGCGCAGCGGATTGCTGGCCATGAACTGCACGTATTGCACGGCGTTGCGCTGGGCCACGCTGGTCTGATTGAAGATGGTCTGTATCAACTCGCCCGCCTTGGTGCTGCTGAAGAAAGCGGGAGATTGGCGCAGGACGCGGGCGAAGACATCATTGCGGATGTTTTGGAGCATCTGGTTTCCCACCCAGGCGAGCATGTATTTGTTCAGGTAGTCGAGCAGGCCGTTGATCAGCATCATCAGCGGGATGAAGGACGCGGCGATGATGACGCCGATGAGTCCGATCTTGGCCTTCGGGTCCAGGCCGAGCATTTCGGCAAAATTGAAATCAATCCCCAGCATGCTGAACTCTTCCCCTAACGGCGTCGGCTCGGAGCCGTCGTTGAGGACGATGGAGAAGATGATCTTGCAGGCAGGCAGCCAGATGGCGTTAAACAAGGCGGCCACGATCCCCATCGCGAGCCCAAAGATGAAGCGCCCCATGACAGGCTTCAGGTAGGGGATGATGCGCCTGACGGGCATTTTCAAATCTTCATCCTTGGCTTGAGCCGTTGAGGATGCAGGCGGTGTACTAGTGCCTGAGCTTTCTGGGGATGGAGACTTCGGGGCTGTTGCCATGAAAGGGTTGGGATGATCACCCCGGGCAGGCTGGGCCGGTCAATTGGCGGCAGCGGGCGGGATGGACGGCTAACACCGTCAGGCAGGGGCGTCGAGGCAGATTTGTCCCGTCTCAGCGCATGCCACCGAACTTCCGCCTCACGTCGTCGATCTCCTCCCGCCCCATCTCCGCCTCACGCTCGAGCACGCTTTTGTCCCGCTTTACTTCGCGAATGCCATCGACCGTCCAGTAGGCGCAGCTCGCTGAAAGGGTGGCGAAGAGGACGAAGAGCAGATGACACATGAGCGACATTTGACGTTCCTGGCTTTTACGAGCATCGCGGTCCGTGTCCACATCCAGCACTCCCAGAAGATCCATCCACCACAGGCGCCACATTTTAGGCTCGCTGGCGACACGCAGGCAGGTGATGCCGAGGGCGAGGCAGAGAATAGCGATGATGGCGGAGCCGATCGGCATGCGTGAGCTAAAGTAGTGGTGGATGGATCGCCATTTTAGCGATCCCTCTCTTTGTGAGTCAACGTTTTTGTCCTCTGTTGGCGAGTTGACTGAAGGTGCGGCTTTTGTCGCTGCTCAGCTTCACTTCACCACGGGTGTCAGGACCATATTCCGGTAGTCCACGTTTGTGTGATCACCCTGGAGATAAAGGGGGCCGGGCTTGGATTCATCGCTCGTCATCGCTCCGCCGGTGCAGCCGAGGACGGGTTGGTTGTCGATGATGGTCTTACCATTGAGGATCACGGTGAGGTGACGGTCCACCAGCGTGATGTCCAGCGTCTGCCATTCGCCGATGGGCTTCTCAGCATTCACGCTCGGAGTGATGCGGCTGTAAAGAGCGCCCATGTGGTGGGAGTCGAGCGGTTTGCCGAAGCTCTCCATGATCTGCACTTCATAAATGCCACGCAGGTAGATGCCACTGTTGCTGCCTTCCTGGGTGCGGACTTCTGTTTTCAGATTGAAGTCTTCGAACTCTGCATCCGTGCGCAGATTGCCGAAGTGCTTGCCCTTCTCTTTGGAAACACGGTTTTGCAGGATGCCGTCCACGACACTCCAGCCGTTGTCGGCTTCCTTCAGCAAGCGCCAGCCGGTGAGGTCCCTGCCATTCAATAGCGGGATCGGTGTGCCAAACTTCACTTGGGAGAGATCGGGCTTTGCTGGGATGGCCGGGATGCGTTTGCCGGTGAACTCGGCAGGCTGGCCCACGGCTTTGCCTTCGGGGTTCTTCTTTGAGGTGTTGAGCTTCAGCACGTCGCCTACAGCTTTGGCGGTGATGGTTTCCACAGTCACCTTGCCTTCTTTGGTCTTCTGCTCGCGGGTGACGATGAGGGTGTCTCCCTCGACCTTTGTGCTGGCTGTTGGCACCACGCTGCCGCCGCCCCAGAGGACGCTGGAGCTGAAGCCGCCGTCCTTTTCCTCCACGCCGAGCCAGCCTGCGGCGCCACCAGGGATGACAAGTGCCCAGCGGCCGGTGAAGACAGATTCAGCCTGTGAGAGACTGGCAAAGGAAAGACTGAGAAAAACAGAGGTAGTGAGGGTGCGGATCATAGGTCGGTGATGGGTGGAGAAAACGCCCCGCGCCGCCAGCTTTATCGTGCATCCTTCTTTAAACCAGCTTCAACCGCTTCCGCATCAGCCACTCGATGGTGAGGAGCAGGATCGCGGCACCAAACCACCACCAGCTCGACCAGAGCAGGGTCTCTTTTACGGTGACTTGTTTGCGGTCGATGGATTGCAGGAGGTTTGGCAGCTCGGTGGCGGCCTGCTCTTCGCGAAGGAAGCGGCCGCCGCTGGCATTGGCCATGGCTTCGAGCAGCGGGCGGTTCATCGTGAGCGTAGCCCATTCGGGATTACCAGCATCGGCGACGCGGAGGGAAAGTCGCAAATCGCTGCGCGTGGCGGAGGCGCTTTCGGCGACGGCAATCTCGTAGGCTCCGGCTTTCAGAGGTGGCGTCTGGGCGCGGTAGATGCCGAAGTGCGTTGGGTCGGCTTCGAGCTGAAGCGTGGCTATCTCTTTGCCATCCAGCAGTAGGAAGGCGCGCGGCTCGGCATCGCTGACGAGTTCGCCTTTTGCGTTGCGAACACGCACGCGGATCTCGCTTTGCTCGCCGGGCGTGTAGCGTAGGCGATCTGTGCCGATGGAGAGCTTCTGATCCTCCGCCTGGAAAGGTGGCGCGGCGATCCATGCGGCCATCTGCATCCACAGACGCTGGTGATAAAGATCCGCAACCTGAAAGCGCCAGCGCCAGAGGTCATCCGTGGCGAGGTAGAGCACGGCACCGGCTCCGACTTGGCGGAAGATCATGGCGGGTGTTTTGGCACTGCCACTTTTCAATTCGGCCAAGGTTTGGGAACCGGGCAGGGAAGTCACATGCGCCGTCCAAGTCATCTCCGGCAAGGTCGGCCAGAGCGTCATGTTCGCACTCGGGCTGTCGCTGAGGCGCAGGCCGGGCTGGCGCTCGCCATCGGTGGTGAGCTGCCAAGTGTAGGCTTTGGCGGTGGCGGGATTCGCAGGCCAGTTCACCGGAATCAAACCGGCAGTGCGACCCTTGGCCCAGTCTTTTAAACCACCGCGCACACCATCAATCAGCACGAGACCGCCGCCGCGTTTTTCGACGAACTCGACGAGCCAGTCGAGATGCAATGAGTCGAAGCGAGAAGCTGCGACATCGCCGAGCAGGATGAGGTCGTAGCTGAGTAATTCCTCGCGCGACTTTGGGAAGTCTTTCCGCAGCGAGCCGTCTTCGGGCTTCGTGGCATAGTTGTCGAAGATGACCTTCGCTTCCCAGCGCTCGTCGCGGTCGAAGTGGTTGTGAATGTAGCGCGTCTCCCAGCGCGGACGGCCGTCGAGGATCAGGGCTTTGCGCTTCTTAGTGAGCAAGTGCAGCGCGACCTCGCGGCTGTTGTTGGCACGGGTCTTTTCGGTGTTCGCACGGTCGCCCTGCACGGCGACTTGGACATTGAGCAAGCGCAAAGTTTTGTCGCGCTCTGTGGCGGATGCGGGGGGGAGTGCCTTGACCGGGAAGGCGAAGTCGAAGCGGCGCTCGCCCTTACCTTCACCCGTGAAGTTTTGCTCCCAAAGCAGCTTGCCCGCGCTGCTGACGCGGACCTGCGCTGGAGTGCCTACGGGCAGCGAATCCTGCACGATCACGCGGCCTTGGAGGTTCTCTTCACTGAACACGGACTCGGCGGTGATGACATTGATGACGCTGAGATCCACGGGTGGCACTTCGGTGCCGAAGCCGACGGTGAAGACGGGTGTGTTCGCCTGCTTCATCGTCGTTGCGAATTCTTCCGGTGATCCCGGACCATTGTGCTGGCCATCCGTGAGCACCACGAGAGCTGTGCCGGGCGATACAGGGCCGAGGGCGTCGCGCAAAGCCGAGTCGAGATTGGTGATCGGAGCATCGGCCTGCGTCTGGAGGGAGGTCGGTAGATCGCCCGAGGTGTCCTTGCCCTGCTGGCGATGCCACCACGTCCGCTGCGTCTGTTGGCCGCGCAGGAGCACGAGTTCCACGTCCTGCGTTTCGGTGAGCTTTTTTAAAAGAGGCGTTGTGCCGCCGAGGAGGATCTTTTCAGCGCGAGCGAGTCGCGAATCAGACGATGCGTTCTTTTTGTCGGAAGCATCATCTTCGAGCTTCATGCTTGCCGAGGTATCTACCGCGAGCATCACGCGTCCGAGTTGGCGCTGAGTTGTCTCACGACGGAGCGTCGGGCCTGATAAAGCCAGCACCAAGATGAACACCGCGAGAGTGCGGCAAGCCGCAGGTACCCAGGCGAGTGAGCCCGACAGGAACTTCATCTCGCGCCGATAAAGGAACCACATTGCCGTCGCTAATCCGAACGCGAGCACCCAGACACCGATGACGGGATAGTCACCGGCGAAGCGGAGGGTGGTTTCGGTCGTGGGGGTCATGAATGAAATGGGATTAACCTTTGGCGATGCGCTGCTGGAGGAGGACTTCGAGGAAGAGGAGGCCGATCAGCCCGATCAAAAATGGCTGCCACAGCTCGCTGCCATGGCGGCGAGTGCGGTCGAGCTTTTGCCAGGAGTCGATGCTGTCCACAAAGGAGGCTTCATACCTTTCGGAGAGAGCCTGGACCTTGTCGGCAGCCAGCGGCGCCAGGTTCGATTCGGCGGGGTCGAGGTTGTAGGCCAGCAGGCGGGTCTCGGAACCTTGGGTCAGCTTGTAGATGCCGGGTGAAGCGATGGGCTTGGATTCGAGCAGCGACTTGTCGGCATCGGCGCGCACCTTGATGGTCTCGGTCTGGCCAGTGGGATCACGCAAGGTGTATTCGACTCCGATGCGTTCTTTGCCCATGACGACGCGAAGCGGTGCGCCGACCTGATCCCAGGCGCTGATGGTGCTTTGCGTGGCCAGATAAGTGACGAGGCGCTGCATGAGCGGCACGAAGAAAGGCTGAAGGGGCAGGTTGGTCCATTCGGCATCGGCCGTGGTGGCAGCGGCGATGACGCGGCCTCGCTCGTGCGCTTTTTCGATGAAGAGCGGCGTGCCGCGGTCGAGCTGGAGGATGGGTTTGGCTTTGTCGCTGGCTTCAAACTCCCACCAGCTCTGGAACTCGGCATCTTGCAGGCGTCCACCTCGGGCGTCGTTGAAGTAAATGGTGGCGGGATGCGTGAGGCGCTGCTGGAGCAGTCGTGCAGGCGCGGCGGTGGTGGCTCGTTGCAGGCCTTTGATATTGGCGGGGAAGAGGCCCTCTCCTTTGCGGAAGAAGTCGCGGCTGTACCAATCCAGGTCACCATGTGGCCCGGCGAAGACAATGAGTCCGCCTCCTGCCTTCACGAACTTGTCGAGGTCGTTGAGGCGGTTGCCTTGCAGGCGATCAAGGTCAGCGAGAATGACGACTTCTTTGCCTTTCAGGTCTTCATCGCGGAAACGGCGGGCTTCGATCTTGGTGATGCGGATGAGATCCTTGAGCGTGGTGTTTTCAGCGGCTTGATAAGGCGTGAGTGCCAGCTCCAGGAAGTCGGCAGCACCTTCGAGCGGGGCGGTGCTGGGATCGCCATCGACGAGCAGGACGTTCAGTTGATTGCGCACCTGGACGACGGAGTAGAAGGCGTTGTCATCCGCAAAGCTGTCGCCCTCGATGCGCACGGCGAGCGAGTGGTCGCCCACGGCATCGAAGGAGTGCGTGAAAGCGATCACAGACTCGCCCTCCGGCGGCAAGCTGACGCGCGAGGTGCGCAGGCGGGCACCATCGGCCTCCAGATGTACTGCGACATCCTGCCAGGGCCGTTTGCCATGATTTTGGATGCGCACACGAAGCCCAACGGGCTGCTTTTCGGCCACGACGAGCGCGGAAAGGTCCGCACTGGCGATGCTGAGGTTTTCGGTGAGATCGCTGGCGAGTCGGTAGAAGGTTACCTGCGGCTTCGGCTCCTGTTTGAGCAATGTTTCGAGAGCGGGAAGCGCGGCACCATCAGCCACACTTTGCCAATCGCTGGCCTGGAAGTCGGAGACGATGGCGAGTTCGCGTGCGCCATTCGTGGCTTTAGAAAGTGAGGCTGCGGCGGTTTGCAGCGCGTCGTTCACTTTCACCGGCCCGGCCTGGGTCGGGACGTCGGCGAGTTGCTTCGGCAGCACATCGAGAGCGGTCGTGGATTGGTCGAGGAGTTTGCGTGAGTTGCCACCAGCCAGGACAATCTGCACGTCGCTGCCCTTCGGCTGAACCTCCAGCATCCGCGAAAGGTCCTGCCGCGCCCGATCCGCTGGTGAGCCACCCGCCGCCGGAGCCCGCATGGAAAAGGAATCATCCAGCAGCATCACAAGCGAGGTTTTCCCCAGCCCAAAAGCTCGCAGCGCTGTGAGCACCGGACGCGCCAGGCACAACGCCAGCACGATGGGAATCGCGATGCGCACCGCCAGCAGCAGCCATTGCTCGATCTTCCACTTCCGCTTCCGCTGTCGGATCACTTCCTGAAGCAGATGCATGGCCCCCCAACGCACCGTCTGCACCTTGCGCTTGTTCAGCAGGTGGATCAGGAGCGGGATCAGAAAGGCCGCAGCGCCCGCGAGGAGAATGGCGTTGAGGAAAGTCATCTCATTCGAAGTGCCAGATAGCTTCTCAGCGCCGCTGCGTGGGACTCATCCGTCGGCAGGGGAAGGTAATCGACTTGGTGTTTGCGGAAGCCTTCTTTGAGCTGCTCCTGGAAGGCGCGCTGGACTTCGAGGTAGCGGAGGCGGACGGCGGCG
>JBILPY010000189.1:0-7446 GCA_044373575.1 Prosthecobacter sp.
CCAGCCCGCGCGAGACCAAGATGTATGCTGCCACGCCGTAGAGCAAAAGAAAGCCGCTGATCGTCGCCACCATCAGACGGTTCTGCGTCAGCAGCTCCTCCACCTGATGCCTGAAAGCACGCCCGTGGGTGCGGGCGAGCAACATGGTGGCGGCAAAGGAAGTCATTCGCACGTTTCATACGACGAACTCTCGCTTCACAGCAAGCCACATCCTTCCACTTCCGTTCAGAACACGCACTTGCCGCCGCTCTCCGCGCCTGTCACTCTTCGTCCCCCCATGATTTTTTCCCTCACCTCGCGCATCCTCCGCACCGTCGATCCGCTCTGCCTCGCCAAAGTCGGCTGGAACTTCGGCTTTAAAGGCGCGCGCTCCGTCATGCTCTTCAAGCAGCGCATGGAAAAGGGCCAGTTCTTCCCGCCCTTCCTCTACGTCTCCATTTTAAACTCCTGCAACCTCCGCTGCCAGGGCTGCTGGGTCGATGTCGATAAGCCCCGTGAGGCCATCAAGCTCGACGAACTCAACAAGATCGTGAACGACGCCAAAAAGCACGGCAACTCCTTCTTCGGCATCCTCGGTGGCGAGCCCTTCATGCACCCGGAGCTCTTCGACTTCCTCGCCAATCACCCCGACTGCTACTTCCAAGTCTTCACCAACGGCCAGTTCATCACCGAGAAAGTCGCCACCGCCCTCCGCAAGCTCGGCAACGTCACCCCGCTCATCAGCGTCGAAGGCAACAGCACCGTCAGCGACGAGCGCCGTGGCAACAAAGACGTCCTCAACCGCACCCTCCGCGGCCTGCAAAACTGCCTCGACGCCAAGCTCCTCACCGGCGTCGCCACCAGCCTCTGCCAAACCAACATCGACGACCTCCTCACCCGCGAGTGGCTGCAAAAGCTCATCGACATGGGCGTCCACTACACCTGGTATCACACCTACCGCCCCGTCGGTCCGAAGATCAACGACCAGCTCGCCCTCTCGCCCGATCAGATCACGAAGGTCCGCCGCTTCGTCACCGACATGCGCGCCGAGATGCCCATCGCCATCGTCGATGCCTACTACGATCACAACGGCAAAGCTCTCTGCCCCATGGCCACCGGCATCAGCCATCACATCGGCCCCACCGGCGGCCTCGAGCCCTGCCCCATCATCCAGTTCGCCACCGAAAACGTCCGCACCGAGCGCGACCTCTTCGATGTCTTCACCCAGTCCGCCTTCCTCAAAGACTTCCGCGAAACCGCCGCTCAGCACACCCGCGGCTGCATCGTCCTGGAGCGCCCCGATCTCGTCAAACAGCTCGCTTTAAAACACAGCGCCAAAGACACCACCATCCGCCAGACCGCCATGGCCGAAGTCGAAGGCATGAAAGCCCGCACCAGCCAGTGGCGCGAGGAAGAGGAGATCCCCGAGAAGCACTGGATGTACAAGATCGCCAAACGCTACTTCTACCATGACTTCGGCGTCTATCAGCAGCTCGACCCGAAAGCCCATTCGCCGAAGAACTGAGCCGTGGGAGACGAAAATTGGAGCTTGTCTAAGCCACTGGCTTTCCATTTAATTCATATCCCGAACCATGAAATCAACCATCGCCCTACTATCGCTGATCGTCGTCACCAGCAGCTTCGCTGGTCCCAACAACGCCTCCTCTGTCTCCAGCGCGCCACCTGCGGACCTCGTCTTCGCCGGGGCCAAACCCAGCCGCTCCATCTTCGGTGGCTACCCGGCCCTGACGCGCAGCATTCGGAATGGCCAGGCCTCCATTGATCTGAACAACGTCAGATCCTATGGCAGCCCAAGACCGGAGCGCTTCCAGGGGCAGATCTACTGGTCAGTCCCAGTCACTTACACCGCCCCAACTCACGGCCATGGTCATAGCATCGTCGAGGCACGGGCCTTGGTGAAAGACGGACAGGTCATCTACTGGCTCTATGCTTCCCAGCGCCCCACGCGCTCCAGCATTCCCGTCCGCTGATCATCATTTCACCCCTCCAGCCTTGAAGGTCCCGCATCATCCGATGTCGGGACTTTCATTTTAAAGGGTTCGTATAAACCCAGTCTCCCTCTTGCAGGCGCTCGCATCGCCTCCAATCTCGCCCCTTCCATGTCAGACCGCCCCCCCACCATCCTCTACTGCCGCTGCGCCTACGCCCAGGTCGTCCCCACCGGCGTGAAGAATGAAGTCCTCCAGCGCCTCTGCGACTCCGCTGCCAGCTTTGAAAGCGTCTCCGACCTCTGCGAGATGGCCGCCCATCGCGACCCACGCCTCACCGCCCTCGCCGCCTGTGGCAAGCTCCGCATCGCCGCCTGCTATCCCCGCGCCGTCAAAGGACTCTTCCAGCAAGCCGGAGCCCCTCTCACCGAAGAAGTCGAAGTCCACAACATGCGCACAGACACCGCCGAACAGATCGTACAACAATTACTCGCATGATCACCCACACCCACCGCCCGCTCCGTGTCGTCCTTTATGAAGGCCAGGGTGCCATCCCCCTCCCTGCCGAGTCCCGCGCCAAAGTCATGGCCGCCCTTCTGGACAAAGGCTACACCGTCACCCGCGCCAGCTCCAGCGGCGCGCCCGCCATGCCGCATGACGACCGCAGCCTCCTCGTCCTCGGCCTCTTCCCCGAGCAAAAAGCCCCGCAGATCGAAGACGCCAGCGGGCAGGTGAAAATCGACACACGCGACATCAGCGGGCTCGATGTCGAAGTCATCCTCGGCCTCGTCGAGAAAAGTCGTGGCACCACCACCATGAACGAACCCGGCAAATGGAAGCCCTGGTTCCCCGTCATCGACTACACCCGCTGCACGAACTGCATGCAGTGCCTCAGCTTCTGCCTCTTCGATGTCTATGGCGTCAGCGCCGACCACAAGATCCAGGTCCAGAACAACGACAACTGCAAGACCAACTGCCCCGCCTGCTCCCGCGTCTGTCCCGAAGTCGCGATCATGTTCCCCAAGTATCAGGCCAGCCCCATCAACGGCGACGAAGTTAACGCCACCGACGCCGGCCGGGAAAAGATCAAAGTGGACATCTCCTCCCTCCTCGGCGGAGACATCTACTCCGCCCTCAAAGACCGCAGCGCCGCCGCCAAATCACGCTTCAGCAAAGAGCGCAGCCCCGACAAAGCCCTCGACGAGCGCAAAAAGTGCCTCACCAAGCTCGTCAGCGACGGCTTCATCCCCGCCGACGTCCTCGCCTCCCTCCCCAGCCCCGACGAGATCCTCCGCAAAGCCGCCCAGGCCAAAGCCCGCGCCCAAGCCGCGCTCGACGCCCAGCCTAGCTGAAAAAGGCCTAAAATATGTTCTTTGCACATATTGGCAGACGGAGCACGTCCGGCTGTGCAATCGACGGTCAATTGGGCAGGCGGAGCACGTCCGGCTATGCGCTGCGCCGTAATCCGGGCAGGATGTGACGGGAATGTCACCATGACATGCGGGCATTGCAGTGAGTGATCTGAAAGATGGGGGGGTTATGCACAAAAGTTCTCTCTCTTACTTCAAGGTGTCAGTGGGTTGCGGCCTAAGTCTAGCTGCGGCGATGTTGACTACGGCCCTCTCTGCTCAAGATGATGCGGGGCTGACGGCTGAGGGAATCATCAAGCGCTACTCGGAGGGGAATCAGTCCAAGTCGGAGATGGCCTATGTGAAGATGGAGACGCAGCTTCCTGACGCGCCTGTCACCGAGCGCCGCATCCTGCTGGCCTATCAAAAGCAGGGCGAGGGTGAGTCGATGTTCATGCGCCTGCTTTTCCCAAAAGAGGTGGAAGGCGTGACGCTGCTGGCGACGACCTCGGAGAAGCAGGAGCTGGCATATCACTTCTTCCTGCCAGCACTGGGAAAGATGAAGCAACTGACTCCTGAAGCTCGCCAGGGATCGTTCCTCGGCTCGGACTACACCTTTGAAGATCTGCTGCGCGAGGTGCCTGAGTGGCATGAGTACAAGCGTCTCGCGGATGGCGAAGTCGAGGGCGCGGCCTGCTATGTGGTGCGTGCAAGCGAGAGCCGGAAAGACGTGGAGCGCGCGTATGCCTTCCGTGATCTGTTCATCGAGAAAGGCAGCTTCCACCTGCGCAAGATCGCCTACTACGACAGCAAGGAGAGTCTGGTGAAGCTGCTCACGGCCTCGGGCTATGATTCAAAAGAGGTGAAGGGCAAGACCACCCGCCCGCGAGTGGCGGTGATGCAGTCGGTGGAGTCGAAGAGCAAAACCACCTTCACTGTGATTGAGGGGCGCGTGGATGAGGACATCGACGCTGAATACTTCACGCCGAAGAAGCTGGAGAACTGGCCGCTGCTGGATGTGGAAGAGTTCATCTTTGATCTGGGCATCTCTGTGGATGTGAACTGAGCGAGCCGCTTCTGAACCGCGATTCCCGACCTCTGTGATCCGTCTGGCTCTCCTCTCCTGGGAACGCAAATATCTCTGCCTACTGCTCGTCATCGGTTTGACGCTGACAGCAGTGCCGCTGGCGAAACGGGTGACGCTGGATCTCGGTGTGGAGAGCCTTTACCCGACCACAGGGCTGGCGGTTACGGAGTATGAAAAGGCGCGCGCCACCTTCGGCACGGATGAGGTGGCGGCGATCTACGCTGAGGATGCGCAGATCTTCACTCCCGAGCGTTTGGCGGAGCTGAATGAGATCCACAAGCAGCTCACGGCGCTGCCCTTTGTGACAAAGGTGGAGAGTCTTTTCACCCTGCCGGATCTGCGGGATCAGGGCGGCATGATCAGCACCGCGCCGGTGCTGGCGCGTCTGCCAAAGACCGCCGAGCAGGCGGCCAAGGCGAAAGAGCGGGCAGTGACGAATCCACTGCTGCGTGGCCAACTGGTGGCGGAAGATGGCACGGCGCTCATGATGATCCTGCGCCTCTCGCCGAAGTATCGGGAGATGAAGATGGAGGATGCGGTGAAGGCGCTGGATGCCATCCTGGCTCCGCATCAGGCATCCTTTGCGCGGCTCTTTCAGATCGGTGATCCCTTCACGCAATCATGGATGCGCGAGCGTCTCGCTGCCGATCAGCGGCTCATTTTGCCACTGGCTCTGATGATCGTGCTCGTGCTGCTGACGATCACGCAGCGAAGCTTCTGGGCGGGCATTATCCCGATCATCAATGCGGCGGTGGCGATCCTATGGACGATGGCGCTGATGCAGGTGCTGGGCATCCCGGTGAATTTTCTCAATTCCATCCTGCCCGCGCTGATCGTCATCATTGGAGCCACGAGTGATGTCCACTTCGTGCATGAGTTCCGAGATCATCTGAGGCAGGGCATGAGCAGCGCAGCGGCGATGCAGGCCACGGTGAAAAGCCTGTCTCTGCCGATGATGCTCACGTCCTGCACGACGGTGCTCGGCTTTGCCACCACGGCGCTGAGTGAGCTGCCGATCCTGCGTGACTTCGGCATGGCGGCCACGCTGGGCATGAGCGGGCGCTTCCTGATTTCGATGTTCTTTCTGCCCGCGCTGCTGCGGATGCTCCTGCCCTTCATGATGCCGCGTGCCGGCAGCACTTCTGCCAATGATGATGGCTGGGCGGCACGCATCGCCTCTGCGTTGGTGAGCTTTCTTTTGGCAAACACCCGCGTGATCATGATCCTGCTCGCCATCATCTGCGCGGCGGCGCTGTGGCAGGCGCGTAGCATCCGCGCAGGCAATGATTTGCAGTCCTTCATCCGCGCTGACTCGCCGGTGCGCGTGCGTGATGCGGCGGTGAATGAAAAGCTCGCGGGGCTGACGATGCTGAGCCTGACGCTTCAGGCGGATCGTGGTGAGTTCCTGGAGCCGCGTGCGCTGAAGCAACTCGAAGCCGTGACCGCGCGGCTGCGAAAGGTGGATGGCATCTCCGCAGTGACTTCCTTTGCCGATCTGCTGGCGCGAATGAACTCGCAGCTTCGCGGTGGTGATGCCCGCTTCGAACGTGTGCCGGATGAAGCGGCGGCGGTGCAGCAGATGATGCTTTTTCTTCATGTCAAAGATTACCACGCCTACCTGACGCCAGACCACTCGCAGGCCTGTGTGCACCTGCGCTGCGACTTCACGGACTCCGGGCGGCTGCTGGCCTTGGAGCGTGCGATCCGCGCGATCATGGATGACCGCAGTTTCAATACGAACAGCTACACGCTCACCGGCAGCGCGTTGCTGGTGGCCACGGCGACGGAGTCGATCACCAACGGCCAGATTTCCTCCCTCGGCAGCATGATGATCATGGTCTTCCTCATCGTGTGGGGGCTCTTCCTTTCCGCGCGCTGCGGGGTCATCACACTGATCGTGAATGTGTTCCCTGTGGCGATGATCTTTGGTATCATGGGCATCGCGGGCATCCCGCTTAATGTTGGCACCTGCATGGTCGCGGCGATCACGCTAGGCATCGCGGTGGATGACACGCTGCACCTGCTCGTGCGCTTCAATCGTGAAGCCCGCGAGCTGAAGGACGAACGACGTGGCATCGAGGTCGCGATTCGTGAAGAGCTGGCACCGATCTCCACGACCACAGTCGCTCTCGCGTCCGGCTTTGCCGTTCTCGGTCTCTCCAGCTTCCAGCCGGTGCGGGAGTTTGGCCTGCTGAGTTCCGGCGTCATGGTGCTCGGTCTCATCACGGACATGATCGTCACGCCCGTCATGTTTGGTCGCACGCGCATCGTCACTTTGTGGGATGTGCTCGGCTTGAATCTTCGACGCTGCTTGATCGAGACATCACCCTTTTTCGCTGGGCTGAGTGGCTGGCAGGCGCGGCGACTGATCCTGGCCTCCAACGTCGTCGAACACTGCAGTTGTGAAGTGCCTGTCAAAGCAGGCGATGTCGGCGATTCTCTCTATGTCGTGCTTTCAGGCGAGCTGGAAGCCAGCGTCGATAGTCCCGAAGGTCGTCTCCTGCTCAAAGAGATGCATCCCGGAGATGTGTTCGGAGAGATGGCCTTCGTCACTCAGCAGCGCCGTACGGCGGATGTCACCGCCCGCACGAATGCGAAGCTGCTCAAGATCAACTTCGACGAACTCGCCCGCCTGCGCCGTTTTTCGCCTTACCTTGCCTCACGACTCCTTTTCAATATCTCACGCATCGTCTGCGAGCGTGCTGCGCGTACCGGTGTGTCGTCAGGCAAGACCGTCGCGCTGAAATCATGAGATCACGGGAACCCATTCTTCACGGAATCGATTGAGGTAGTCATAGGAAAGCGTCGGGGAACCCCTGCCCTCCCCCCCTGGCCCAGAGTAGCGTCTGAACAGAGCGGCCTCCCCAGTGTGGTTCCGCTGCGCGGTGCCCCTTGACCCCGGAGCGCATCCATCTACTCTCCGCGCCCGTTTCCCCCACCCCCTATAATTGATATTATGAGCACACCGACCACCCATGAGTTCCAGGCCGAGGTGAAGCAGGTCTTGGACATCGTCATCCACAGCCTCTACACCGACCGCGAGATCTTCATCCGAGAGCTCGTTTCCAACGCCGCCGACTCC